>CAINVS010000444.1 GCA_903854205.1 uncultured Bacteroidota bacterium
GGAGACCTTTGCCAAAGCGTACCAATATTGTTATCAGCAGAAATACTAATTTCAGAGCAGAAGGAATTTTAGTTTTTTCCAATTTTTTGGACGCTGTTGACTTTGCTCAAAAAGATGGTTGCAAAGAAGTATTTATCATTGGCGGCGGAGAGATTTACAGACAGTCTTTGGCCGTATGCAGCCGAATTTACTATACTGAAGTAGATACCATTATTGATGATGCATCAGTATTTTTTCCTGAAATGCCGGAGGACGAATGGGAATTGATAAGTGAAGAAAAGCACATAAAAGATGAGCTTAATACTTATGATTATATTTTTAAGATTTACGAAAGACTTACTCCTGTGACAGTTTTATAGCACAATTTTTAAAATTATGTCTAAAACAAAGATAATAGAACAACCATTTAGCCACAGAATGTTGCTTTTTGTTGATGTTCTCATGATTAGCCTTGTCATAATTGATCTTGTGCTCATTGCCTTCGACAGTCTTTTTGCTGTAAAAATTATCAAAGAACAATTTTTTGCCAAACTGGCACCTGATTTTACCTACTGGTACGGCAACGTAATTCATCAAAATTTCCTGCTCTATGTGTCCTCGGTATTTATTACCATATTCATTGTGGAATTGAGTATAAGATGGATCTTGGCTATTTTTCACCGGACTTACGATAAATGGTTTTTTTACCCAATCTACCACTGGTACGACGTATTAGGTTGTATTCCAACCAGTTCATTCCGTATTTTAAGATTTATCCGAATCTTTGTCTTATTGTACAGGCTGCATCGTTGGAAAGTGATAAATCTTAATGATTATGTGTTGTACAGACAAATGATACACTACTATAATATAGTAGTAGAAGAGGTATCGGATAGGGTAGCGGTAAACCTGCTTGAAGAGGTGAAATCGGAAATAAAAAGAGGGGAACCAATTGGTTCTGCTATTATAACTGATGTTATTAAACCTTATCAGACCAAAATTGTTGAATGGACAAGTATTCACGTACAATCAGGACTTCGTCGTCATTACAGCGAACATAGAGAGGGAATTCAGCGTTATCTTAAACAAATTATAAAAGAGACGGTTGAAACCAACAAAGAAATGAGCGGATTGGAACGGATTCCCTTGTTGGGTAATGTAATTACTGACAGTATAAATAAAGCAGTCTGCGATATTACTTTTGGTGTAATTGATCGAATCAGCTCTGAACTTGCATCTGCAGACAGAGCCATTGTTATTGAAACCATTGTCAAAGCCATTACCGATATTATTTTTTCAGCCAATCAGATGACGAGCAAAGAACATCAACAATTATTTAATGGCCTCATTTCAGATTCTGTTGATCTTATTATTGAAAGGGTAAAAGAGAAAAAATGGAAATTGGCAGAGGAGCAGGAAAAAGAAGATTCAAACGACGTTTTTTATTAACTTAGGCATCGTAAATAGTTGAAAATCTAAAAAAAAGCTTTTTTCGCTTTATTATTTAATGCCAATCGGCTATATTTGAACGGTCATTCAGTAACAGACAGACAATCTTTAATTTTAATGTTTTTTATAGGTTTTATAGTTTCCGAATCAGATAAATAATTTCCTAATTTTTAGAAAGTTTTAATCCGTACAACATTATGAAAATATTAGTGTGTATCAGCCAAACACCAGATACCACCGCCAAAATCAAGTTCAACGCAGAACAGACTCAGTTGGATGCGAACGGTGTGCAGTTCATTATGAACCCATACGACGAATGGTATGCTTTGGTCCGTGCAATTGAGCTAAAAGAGCAATTGGGTGGCGAAGTAACAGTAATTCACGTAGGTACTGTTGCCAATGATCCTACTATCCGAAAAGCTTTGGCAATCGGTGCTGACAATGCAGTCCGTGTCGATTCTGAAGCCAGCAGTTCACTTTTTACAGCTAAACAGATTGCTGCTTATGCCAAAGGTGAAAACTTCGATATAGTTTTCTTCGGTAAAGAAACGATCGATTATAACGGTTCTGAGGTACCTGCCATGGTTTCTGAACTGCTCGATCTTCCTTATATCTCTTATGGAACAGAAATGACTGTTGCCGGTAATATTGCAACAATCTCCCGCGATATTGAAGGCGGAAAGGAAACGGTTGAATTGGCTACGCCATTTGTCATCAGTGCGGCAAAAGGTATGGCAGAACAGCGTATTCCCAACATGAAAGGGATTATGATGTCAAAAACCAAACCCATCAAAGTTGTTCCTGCAACTGCAAACGTCAATACTTCAAATATTGTAAAATATGAATATCCTGCCGAGAAAAAAGGATGTAAAATGATTTCTGCCGATAACATCGACGAACTCGTTAGCCTTCTTCACAATGAAGCAAAGGTTATCTAAAAGCTATCAGGTTCAATTTTTTTAATTTAACTTTACTAAACTTATAAATATATGTCAGTATTAGTTTTCGCCGAAAGCTTGACAGGCAGCATCAAAAAAGTAGCTCAGGAAGCAGTTGCTTACGGATATCAGGCTGCTAAAGCCATGGGTACCGAATGTTTTGCCCTCACGATCGGTAAGGCCGAAGGTGCAGCCGAACTCGGTAAAATCGGTGCTACCAAAGTTTACAATGTAGCCGCATCCAACGATTTTGATGCTCAAGTTTATGCATCAATCATTGCACAGGCTGCCGAACAGCTGGGAGCTAGCCTGATTGTTTTTGCACACTCCTCTTCCGGAAAATCATTGGCAGGTCGTCTTGCTGCACGTTTTGACGGCGGATTGGCCTCTGCAGTAATTTCTCTTCCTACTGTTTCAGGTTCAAATATTGTTGTCCGTAAAAGTGTATTCTCCGGAAAAGCATTTGCCAACTATGAATTGAGTGGTGCTAAAAATGTTGTAACAATCGCTGCCAATACATTCCGTCCGGAAGCTGTTGCTGCAGATGCTATAGTTGAAACATTGTCAATCAGCGCAAATGCAGGCCGCGTTAAAGTAAAATCGGTTAACACTGTTACCGGTGTTGTTCCGCTTCCTGAAGCTGACATGGTTGTTTCGGCAGGCCGTGGTATGAAAGGTCCTGAAAACTGGGGAATAGTTGAAGAACTAGCCACTGTTTTGGGCGCTACTACAGCATGTTCACGTCCGGTTGCAGATGTTCACTGGCGCCCTCACCACGAACACGTGGGTCAGACCGGTGTAGCTATTCGCCCGACACTTTACATTGCTATCGGCATTTCCGGTGCTATTCAGCACTTGGCCGGTGTGAATCAGAGTAAGGTAATCGTTGTTATCAATAACGATCCCGAAGCACCTTTCTTCAAAGCTGCCGACTATGGAATCGTTGGAGATCTTTTCGATGTAGTTCCTAAAATGACTGAAGCAATTCGCAAATTGAAAGCTCAGAACTAATAAAGTTTAGCTCTAATGCATACTAAGCACTGTCCATTTAATTGGTGGTGCTTTTTTTATGTATTTATTTTTCCTTACTACTTTATTTTATTACTTTTGCGAAAGTTTTAGGCTATTTAATACTATTCAAGCCCTCAGAATGAAAAAAATTGAATTGGAAATCGTTGCACTTTCGCACAGTCTTGCTCAGACTCAAAATTATGCAATTGTTTTGGGCGAACAAGGCGGCTCCCGTCGATTGCCCATCGTTATCGGTGGTTTTGAAGCACAGGCAATAGCAGTTGCGATGGAAGGTATGTTACCCAGCAGACCGATGACTCATGATCTATTTAAAAATGCATTGGATACCTTCAAAATCGATCTGAAAGAGATTATTATCAATAATTTGGTTGATGGTGTTTTTTATGCCAATCTTGTTTTTTTACAAAACGGTAAAGAGGTAGAAGTAGATTCCAGAACTTCCGATGCATTGGCACTTGCAGTGCGTTTTGGATGTCCGATCTTTTCATATGAATTTATTCTTGATCAGGCCGGAATTATTTTAGAAGAAGAAACGGAACGCGAAGTGCAGAAAGCCAAAACCCGCCGTCAACAACAGCAGCCAAAAGAAAGAGGCCTCGAAGATTTTTCAGAAGATGAACTCGAGACACTTTTAAATCAGGTACTTGAGGAGGAAGATTACGAAAAAGCGGCTAAAATACGAGACGAAATCAATCGTCGTAAAGAAGACAAAGGAAACAATTAAGGCTTGATTTTCATAGCAATAACAAATTTCGGCTTTCATTGCATGGGCTCTAAGGGCTTTGTTCAATGAAAGCTTTTTTTATAAGCACTATCATGATGAATTTAGCTATCAGCGATTCCGCGAACGAGATTTTTGATTCTGTTATCCGGCAATATCATATTTTGGATGATATCAGACAGTCATTTCAAAATTCTTTACAGGAGGATGCCTTAAATTCATTACTTTTCAAAAAATGTTGGATCGATACGGTACAATGGCATGTTGAAGATTTGATCCGCCACCCCAAAATTGATCCATCAAAAGGCTTGGAATATAAAAGGCAGATTGACTGCCTGAATCAGGAAAGAACAGATACTGTGGAACGAATTGATGATTATTATCTGCAACTTTTCGAAAAAATAAAAGCCCTGCCATCTGCATCAGTAAATACTGAAAGTCCGGCCTGGGCGATAGACAGACTTTCAATTCTTGCTTTGAAAATCTATCACATGAGGCAGGAAACATTGAGAACCGATATTGAGGAAGCTAAAAAAGTGGCCTGCGCTCAAAAACTCAATTTGCTGTTGGAACAGCGTAAGGATCTTTCCAAATCAATTGATGAACTGTTGATTGATATTGCTGAAGGTAGAAAAATCATGAAAGTTTACCGACAGATGAAAATGTACAACGATCCGGAACTCAATCCGGTGCTTTATGGCAAAAAATAATTTTTATGGCACAGGAAAACATGAAGCACCTACTGGTCATCCGACTAAGCTCAATGGGCGATGTGGCGATGACTGTACCTGTGTTACATTGCCTGTTGACCCAAAATAAAAATATCAGAATTACAGTAGTTTCCAGGCCTTTATTTGCTGCCTTTTTTAGTCATTTGCCCCGTTGTGATTTTTTTGCTGCAGATGTTGATACTAAATACAAAGGATTTTTCGGGTTGCTTAAACTTTCAAAAGATCTTTCCGCTTTAAAACCTGATTTTATCGCTGATTTACATGAAGTTTTGCGTACCAATGTATTGGATTTTCTGTTAAAATTGAACTGCTCGGTTCCAATTAAGAAAATCGATAAAGGAAGAAAAGAGAAAAAAGCACTTTGTGCCAATAATAATGAAAAAGTTTTGGTGCCTTTAAAATCAACCTTTCAGCGTTATGCGGACGTATTTGAAGCACTCGGCTTCAATATAGATTTAACTAAAGAATATACAATAAATCAGCCGGCTTTGCTGCCAAAGGCTGAACGCTTTTTTAAAAATGCCGAGAAACAGATTCCTATAGGCATTGCTGCTTTTGCGAGATATGGCGGAAAAACCTATCCCGAATTCCTGATGAAAGAGACTATAGACGAGCTTTTTAAAACTAAGCCCGAACTGCACATTTTTTTATTTGGCGGAAAGTCAGATCAAATAAAATTGGAACTCAGGAAAAAGGAACATCCCGATAAGATTACAATTGTTGCCGGGCAGCTGAGTTTGGAAGAAGAAATGGGGTTGATATCCCGAATGAAACTTATGCTGAGCATGGATTCAGCCAATATGCACATCGCTTCTATGCTGTCAGTACCGGTAGTTTCCCTTTGGGGTGCAACACATCCATATTTGGGATTTTACGGTTGGCATCAGGAACCTGAAAATGCCCTTTATGCCGATCGAAAAAAATATCCCAATTTACCCAGTTCAGTAAATGGCAAAAAAATGCATCCTGGCACTGAAATGTGTATGAACAGTATCAGGCCGGAACAGGTAGTTGAAAAAATTATTAAAATCCTGAAAGATTAACCTTTCAGCGCCTCTCCCTTGTAGCTGAGATATAGGTGGCGCATTTCGCTCAAATCTGTCCCCATCCCTAGTGCTTTCAGGCTGCCATTGCTGTTTACCAAAAGCAGCATTCTTTCATCATTGTTTTTAGGTATATCCAACATTTTTAACCATAGTTGACAGGGGATAAGTATGGCTTCCGGGTGATCGTAAAGAGATGCATATTCCAAAAGTCCCTTCAATTGCCACTGTTGAGAAACAGCCTGAGTATAAAACTCTCTTCCCGAAAGTCCCCCATCTGCGCTGAGATTGAAATGGTAGGCCCTTGGCAGCCAATACTGAGAAAATAACTGTTCGTTATTGTTGAAAATAGCTATGTTCAGTTCTTTTATCAGTTCCAATGCAGCCTCTTCCGTTGAAATGATAGGCGCAATATTTTCAGGGTTTGTCACATTTTCTACACTGTGCGTAGCTGCCGCATTTTGACTGAGTCTTGACCAAAGACCTAAAAGTGCTTCTTTTGTTTCCCCCATAGCCCATAAAAAAAGCTGTTGGGTCTTATCTTTTCCAACAAGTATATATCTGTAATCAACATTATCTGTACTCGAAACTTCGTTTGGTTTCAAATAACAACCAATTATATAAGCATCCGGACCTTCCAGCTCTTCCACATCATTGACTTCAGGAATCAGTGTAAAACTACCGTTCACCGCCTGTGTGAAAACAGCGTCTCCACTCATACCATCAGGACCAACCAGATTGCGCGTATAGCTTTCGGTGTGCCAAAGATGCTTAAAACTCTCTTCATTGTTGTTTTTCAATGCTGTTGAAAGCGCTTTGAATAGGGATTGTATGCCTGAGCTGATCATAGTATAATTTTAGTTTGTTAGCAATTAACCCTTAAATTTAAGAAATTTTCAGCATAAAAATGCGATCAATTCAATAATAAAGAAATGATATCGGTAGAATAGGGGCTAATGTTCAGATACTGCATCATTGGATTGAGATGCTCCAGCTGTTATTGATATCTGATTCTTTATTTAGAGAAAGCTTTAATTCTTTATTATTGATTGTAAATTTAGTAAACTTTAAATCAAAATAAAGGTTACTTATGTAGGTCAAATTATCTCAGATTACATTATTATTCTTTATATTTGCCAATTATTTATTTAATACCTCATAGGTATTGTATTAATGTAAAATAAAATTATGCAAAAAAACGTTCGTTTTTCTCTGCCTGATAAGGCTAAGTTCTTTCAAACTCTACGTGATCGTACAAACGCTTACTTTAGAGATAACAATATATCTCGAAACGGGGATTGGAGGATGTATCTTAAAACTATAGTATTGCTTGCAACTTACCTGGTTCCATTTGCCGTAGTTATGATGAATATTCTACCAGATTGGGCAGTGCTGATTGCTTATGTGGTTTCCGGTATCGGTCTTGTCGGTATTGGAATGAGCATTATGCACGATGCCAATCACGGTTCTTACTCGAGTAATGCATCTTTAAATAAAATATTGGGTTATACATTGAATTTGATTGGAGGGCATTCTCTAACCTGGAAAGTTCAGCACAATGTTATGCATCATACTTATACCAATGTTTACGGGTTGGATGAAGATATTGAAGATAAACCGATTTTGAGACTTTCTCCCGATGGGAAATTGTGGAAAATTCACAGATATCAGCATCTTTATGCACCGTTATTATATGCCTTAGCAACAATTTCCTGGATTCTTTGGAAAGACTTTAAAGCATTGGCTGCATACAACAAAGATGGTAAAACTCAGGATCTTGGACACAGTCCGGTCTCAGAATTTATTATTCTTACGGTTACTAAAATTGCTTATTGGGGAATCTTTTTTGTAATGCCTTTGGTTTTCCTCAGCTATGCCTGGTGGGTTCCTGTTTTAGGATTCTTTCTTATGCACGTAACTGCAGGAATTATTATGACAGTTGTATTCCAATTGGCACATGTAGTTGAAATAACAGATCATTTTCAGCCAAATGAAGAAGGAAATATTGAAAATGTTTGGGCAATTCACCAAATGGCAACTACTGCTAATTTTGCCCGTAAAAATAAATTTATTTCCTGGTTTGTAGGCGGTTTGAATTTTCAGGTAGAACACCACCTTTTTCCTAATATCTGTCATGTTCATTATCCGGAAATTGCTAAAATCGTGAAAAGCACTGCTGATGAATTTGATATTCCATATTTGGAATACAATACATTCACTGGAGCTTTGGCCTCGCATTTCAAGACACTTTACCGCCTTGGACATGGTCAATTAAAGACCAAGATTTTGGTTGCACCAAAAGAAGAAACTACCGTTGCAGTATAAATTTGAAAAGCTGTACTAATTATAAAATCCCATGCGCCCTTAGGTTCATGGGATTTTTAAGTTTTAATATCTATTGAAGAAATTAGAAATCTGACTTTTCAATTTTCTAATACTGACCTAAAGAAATCATTACTAAAGTACAGGCAACTTCAATTTCAATCGGATAACCTGCATTGTGTATCAGTTTCCCAAATTCAGGATTCTCAGTACCGGGATTAAAAATAATCCTTTTTGGTTTTATTGTTTTAAGGATGTAATCATAATATTCCTCTTGAATATCAGGGCTGATATACAGCGTTACTGTATGAACATCCGCAATTTCAGGCTTCCCGTTTACAATATCAAGGCCTGTTGCCGTTTTACCCTGACGGATGCCGACTGCAATTACCTCATGACCTGCAGCCACAAGTCTGCGGACAGCTTCGTAGGCATATCGTTCGGGATTTGGGCTTGCGCCAAGGACTAGGGTTTTCATGTTTTAATTATATTTGGTAGCAGGTATAAGGCATTAATTATCAGGTATCATGAGCCTAGTTTTTTTATAGGAGTCATTTTGTTTTTAAAGTCCTTCCATGCGAATTCCAGAATTCATTGCTGTTCAGTACTCTTTTATACTTCATGTTCATAAGACCTCGTTGCAGTGAATCAACCTGACCCTCTGTTAAATTGTCACTCCAATCGCCTGATTCATTAGACTTTTTGAATTGAAGGTGAGGTAAGTATGTTTTTGTCCTCCAATTGAGTCAACCACTCTATAAGTTCTAATTTGATACTCTCTGTTTTCATGTTTTTACCTTTTTGACAAAGACCAAAATAAACTACATTTTATAACCTATTACCGTATCCCTAATAATATCCACACATTCATGTAGTTGCTTTTCATTCATTACCAAAGGCGGTGCAAAGCGGATAATATTGCCATGTGTCGGTTTTGCCAAAAGGCCATTCTCTGCCAATACAATACAGATGTTCCAGGCAGTTTTGCTCTCTGGTGTATCATTTATGACAATGGCATTGAGCAGACCGCGGCCACGTACAAGTGTTATCAGATCTGATTGTTCTACCAATTCTTTTTGAATACGGCTTCTGAAAATTTCACCCAAACGGCGCGCATTTTGTGCCAATTTTTCATCTTTTACCACTTCCAATGCCGCTACAGCAACTGCGCAGGCCAATGGATTACCGCCAAAGGTGCTGCCATGCTGACCCGGATGTATGACATCCATAATATTATTGTTGCAAAGCACGGCAGATACAGGATAAACACCACCGGAAACAGCCTTGCCCAAAATGAGAATATCGGGTCGGGTGTAGGTTGACTGCTGCTCGCAATGCCCCTCACAAGTACAGTTGCCGCAAACACGCAATAATGCACCTGTGCGGGCAATACCTGTCTGAATTTCATCTGCAATAAAAAGTACATTGTTGGCTTTACACATTTCTGCTGCTCTTGGCAGATAATCTTCATTGGGTACAAATACACCGGCCTCACCCTGAATGGGTTCTACCAAAAAACCGGCTACACGGTCACCATAATGCGCCAATGCCAACTCCAAAGCGGTCAGGTCATTGTATTCAACGCTCACAAAACCCGGCGTATGCGGCCCAAAATTGTCCTTCGATTCAGGATCGCTTGAAAAAGAAACAATCGTAGTCGTGCGTCCGTGAAAATTCTGTCCGCAAACCACTATAATAGCTTGGTTGGCTGCTATTCCTTTTTTCTCATAGCCCCATTTTCGGCATATTTTAATGGCAGTTTCAACGGCCTCGGCACCTGTATTCATAGGCAGAACCTTTTCATAACCGAAATATTCTGTGATATATTTTTCATAAGGCCCCAATTGATCATTGTAAAAAGCCCTTGAAGTGAGTGTCATTTTTTGAGCCTGTTCAACAAGCGCATTTATAATTTTTGGATGACAATGTCCCTGATTTACGGCAGAATAGGCAGAAAGAAAGTCGTAATAACGTTTTCCCTCAGCATCCCAAACATAAACGCCTTCACCTTTTGTAAGTACCACAGGCAATGGATGGTAGTTATGTGCCCCATACTGATCTTCCAAACCCATTAATTCTGTAGATGTCATGTTGTTTACTGCCGTTTTCATAATAATTTAATATTTTTGTGTTTATTAATTGTACAAGAATAAAGTTTCAGGAACAAAAAGCAGATTGTAAAATCCTGACAATAATATAAATCGGTTCTAAATATACAATATTGACCTATTTCGACATCCATACTCATAAGCTGAATCTGATTATAAATGAAACAGCTATACTGAATCTGTTTTGGCATGAACAGCAAAGTCTGCCTTTGAATCAACCTTTTTCACTGAGTGTTCACCCCTGGTATCTCGAACAATACAGTCCTGAAAGCTTTGAAAAGGAATTGGATAAAATTGAAAAAAATCCCTTTCTTTGGGCAATAGGAGAGTGTGGTCTCGACAAAAATACGTCATTTACTTCGGATTATCAAATTTCAGTACTAAATGAACAGTATAAGTTGGCTGAAAGGCTTAAAAAACCTATGATTATTCATTGTGTACAATCTTTTGAACTGCTATTGAATTGGAAAAAGGATAAAAATAGTGTTCAAATACTGATTCATGGATTTGTTAAAAAAATGCATCTGCTCGAATCGCTTTTGAAAGCAGGATTTTACGTATCTTTCGGCGCAGCTTTGTGTCAGGATCGTCCAACCGTGAAGGTATCCTTTCTTGAAATGCCGATGGATAGACTATTTTTGGAAACGGATAATCAATCTGAGTATAACATTTCAGATATTTACCTTGCTGCAGCAGCAATTAAAAAAATAACAGTTGCTGAGTTGGAAGATCAGATCCGGATAAATATTAATAATTTTTTTTATTTCAATCAAAATCCAAATGGAAACGCCTGTTACTGATGAATTTGCCTGGTTGTCAAGAACCGAGCTGATAGTTGGAAGAAAGAACTTGGAACGGCTTAAAAATTCCCACGTTATTGTCATAGGAATGGGAGGTGTGGGGTCTTTTGCTGCTGAATTTATCTGCCGTGCCGGAGTAGGGGAAATGACGATTGTAGATGGAGATACGGTTGATTTGAGCAATTGCAACCGTCAGTTGCCTGCCCTGCAAAGTACTGTGGGTCAGTATAAAACTGAAATTATGGCAGAAAGGATGCGTGGCATTAATCCGAATATAAAACTTAATGTAATCACTGAATTTCTTTCACCTGAAAAAATGCAGGAAATACTTTCGGTCAGATACGATTATTTGGTTGATGCTATTGACAGTCTAACACCAAAACTGCAAGCGATTTCTTCCTGTTATTTTAGCGGTCAGCCCTTTGTAAGCAGTATGGGCGCAGGTGGAAAGCTAGATCCTACCTCGATTAGAGTTGCCGATATTTCCAAAACCTATAATTGTCCTTTCGCTCAGATGATCCGCAAAAGGCTGACAAAATATCAAATAAGAAAAGGCTTTACCACTGTATTCTCCTCGGAGTTGCCTCAGCGTCATTCACTGATGCTTACAGACGGTTCCCGTTACAAAAGGTCTGCCTACGGTACAATGTCCTATATTCCTGCTGCATTTGGCTGCAGCTGCGCATCTGTTGTTATTCAGGGACTTATAGATATGGATAACAGGACTGATGACTAATCTTTATAAGTGCATTATCTTTAAATTATTATATTAACATTAAATTGTCGGGATACCGAAATCACATGAAATTGTACAAAAATCTTGCAGAAGCAGTTGTAAAAGCACTTTACAGTATTTTTCACGACAAAATGAAGGCAGACCGCGTTGTGGAAGCCCTGCTTCAATCCAACAAAAAATGGGGCAGCCGCGACCGTCGCTTTGTTGCAAAGTATATATATGACTCGGTACGCTGGTACCGACTTTATTACGAAGTAGGCTTTGACGGCAATGAGCCTAAAACAGAAGCCGATTGGTGGAAACTTTTGGCAACAGCCTGGGTACTTGATGGCATTGAACTGCCTGAATGGCCGGAGTTGATGGGTATTGACAAGGATCTGATAGTGCAGCGCAATACAGATTTGCACACCAAAAGAGTGGTCTATACTTCTGTTCCCGATTGGTTGGATGAATTGGGTGTAAAAGAATTTGGTGAAAAACTTTGGACGGAAACCATTGAAGCACTCAATCTTCCTGCAAAAGTTGTCCTTCGTGTAAATACCCTTAAAACTACCCGCCCCAAACTGCTCGATCAGTTAGCGAGAGTAAGCATTGAGGCAAAAGCTTTTGCCGATGAACACGCTATTGTTTTGGAAGAAGCCAGAAATCTGACTCAGACTCAACTTTATCATGACGGATGTTTTGAAATTCAGGACTATTCCTCTCAGCAGGTGGTACCTTTCCTGAATCCGAGAAAAGGTTCAGTAATTGTAGATGCCTGTGCCGGAGCCGGCGGAAAGGCCCTGCACCTCGCTGCCTGGATGCAAAATCGCGGTTTTATCAAAGCTTTGGATATTGATGAATACAAACTCAAAGAATTGGAAAAAAGAGCGAAAAGAGCATCCGCTGAAATTATTACTACACAGAAATTGGGTAAAAACGGTCCGATTCCTTTGGCATTGCATGAAGTAGCAGATTATCTGCTTTTGGATGTACCTTGTTCCGGTACGGGCGTTATTCGTCGAAATCCAGATGCGAAATGGAAACTTAGCCCTGAATTTATTCAGGATTTGGTACAGACACAGCGTCATATCCTCACTGAATACCAAAAAATGCTGAAACCGGGTGCTGCAATGCTTTATGCCACCTGCAGTATACTTCCTGATGAAAATGAAAGACAAGTGGCTTGGTTTTTGAAGGAAACTGAGATTGGAAAATCATTCACCCTACTTAAAGAAAAAAGAATCATGCCGCAGGATCAGGGATTTGACGGTTTCTATATGGCATTGTTGCTGAAAAATAAAGAATAATATATGACGATTTTTTCCGCTTCGGAGCGTATAAAAAGGTTTTTGGCCCGAGGCTGGTCAGTCGTCATCATTGTCATACTCATTTTTCTGATACTTAATCCCGATATACTTTCTGTCAGTTTTCTCTTGGAAAAAGTAAAAGACAATCCTCAATTTGTTTGGCCGCTATACTTAGCCATGCTTATAGTAAGGGTTTTTTTAATGCTGCCACCCACTCCATTTTTATTTTTGGGCTTAGTACTTTTTCCGGGTTACAGACTGTTGACAGTGTTTTTAGTCATGAGTTCTGCGCTTTTGTCGGCTGCTTTTTTTTATTTTTTTGCCGGAAAAATGGGTTGGTATAATTATTTTCTAAAACATTATCCAAAACAGACAGAACACATTGAAACTGCTTTGCATAGGCCACAGGCTGTTTTACTCATAGTCGCCTGGTCGTTTTTGCCGATTGCACCTACAGATCTTATTTGTTATGCTGCAGGAATGGCAAGAATGCCTTTTAGACTGCTGATTATAGGCGTCATCCTTGGACAGTTTCCGTTAATGTTGCTTTATGCTTATCTGGGCGCGCTTTTCTTTTGATTTTTTTTAAGAATTTAAGGAAATGGCTATAAAAAAAAACCTAGGGTTCTATATCTTTGATCTTTGTTGTCCTAATAAGGTTTATTTAAAGTGAACTGTACTATAATAACAAATTTGTACTTCTGTTTTAATTTTAATAGTATTTAAAAGAAGTCAAACCTCAAAATATTGTAAATAAATCAATTGCTTAAATTTTGTACTCAGAGAATTTAGTCATAATACCCACCTATAACGAGATTGAAAATATCGAAAATATAATCCGGGCTGTTTTCGGACAGGCTATGTCATTTCATGTTTTAATTGTTGATGACGGTTCACCGGACGGTACTTCAGATAAAGTAAAAGAATTGCAGGCTGAGTTTATCTCAAGACTGCATCTGTTGCAGCGCAGCGGTAAACAGGGTTTGGGTACAGCTTATATTGCCGGATTTAAATGGGCATTGGAAAGAGAATATCAATATATTTTTGAAATGGATGCAGATTTCTCCCATAATCCCAATGATCTGCCAAGACTTCGTGAAGCCTGCGGAGCAGAAAAGGTTGGCGTTAGCATCGGTTCCCGCTATATCCGTGGTGGAAAATTGATAGACTGGCCTTGGAATCGCATTCTCATGTCAAGAGGTGCCTCTATTTATGTTCGAATTATTACCTGGATGCCCGTTTCCGATCCAACTGCAGGATTTGTATGCTACAGCCGAAGCTTTTTAGAATCATTAAATTTTGACCGAATCAAATTTGTAGGCTATGCCTTTCAGATTGAAATGAAATTTGCTGCCTGGCAATTAGGTTTCAAACTTAAAGAAATTCCGATTACTTTTGTTGATCGTAAAGAAGGAGCCTCCAAAATGAGTACTGCTATTTTTAGCGAAGCTTTTTGGGGAGTTTTAAAAATTCGTTGGAGAGCATTTTGCAGCACATACCAAAAAAAATAAACGAACAGACTAATTGGGGTTTCTACATAACCTAATTTGTTTAACTAAAAAGTTAACAATAATACATATTACAATATTATGGATATTTTATATTATATCGTTGTTTTTATTCTTTCCTATCTGCTGCCCTTTGCCGGTATATCGAAAATTTTTGAATTGAGAGGGGAAAAAGGATGGAAAGCATTTGTTCCGGTTTGGAATTTTCTCATTTGGGCAAAAATTATCGGCAGACCAAGTTGGTATATTGCCCTTTTGCTCATTCCAATAGCCAATATTTTTATCATTGCAGGAATGGCAAGCGACCTAAATAAAAGTTTTAGCCGCTTTTCTTTTTTGGATAGTATTTTGGCCATTGCCCTGCCCTTTATATGGTTTCCATATATGGGTTACAGTTTGGCAAAAGATCTAAAATATGTGGGTCCTGTGGCCCAACTTAGAGATGAATTTAGAAAAAAATATAAGATTGCTGCGAAAGCAAAAGATGAATCGGAGATGCGTAAATTGGAAAAGGAATATCCTGTTCCAAAAAAAGGAGTTGTGCGCGAATGGTTGGATTCTATCCTATTTGCTGTTTTTGCAGCGCATTTTATTCGACTTTTTTTAATAGAAGCTTATACCATTCCGACACCTTCTATGGAGGGTTCACTCTTAGTAGGCGATTATCTGTTTGTGAGTAAGGTGCACTACGGATCGAGAATGCCGATGACGCCTTTTTCTTTTCCGCTGCTGCATAATGTGCTTCCAATAACAGGTGGGGAGTGTTATTCTAATTGGCCAAAATGGGGTTATAACCGTGCCCCAAGAATCCAATCAGTTCACCGTTTTGACCCCGTTGTATTCAACTATCCTGAAGGTGATACCACTTTTAAGACACCAAATTACGGGGAAGATTATCACAATCAGCTTAAACGAATTCACGATATTGATATACGTGAACAAACACGTTTGAAGATGAGATCAGCCCTAAAAAGTAAAATTACAATTCGTCCGGTCGATAAACGGGACCATTATATCAAACGTTGTGTTGGTTTACCGGGAGATACTATCGAAGTGCGTGATGGAGACCTTTATGTAAACGGTCAGCTGTCACCTGTTATTAAAGGTGTGCAACACGAATACTACATACAGGCCAAAGAAGGTAAAATGATTGATATGAATTATATCAAAAAGAATTATCCGATCACTGCCGATCCAAGATCTACTGCTACTCAGGCTTTGGTTCATACTTCTCCCGAACAGGCAGAACGTATGCAAAAGGAATTGGCACCTTTGCTCGATACTTTCTATCGCAGATTGGCTGTAAAAGAAGAAATTGATAACAATGGCATGTTTCCTTACAATTTCAGTCTGTACAGATGGAATAATGACCATTACGGACCAATATGGATTCCAAAAAAAGGAACAAAAGTAAGTCTGTCCATGAAAAATATTGAACTTTATCAGCGCATTATCAGTGCTTATGAAGGCAATAAACTGGAAATTAAGGATGGTGTTATCAAAATAAACGGTGTGCCTACCAATGAGTATACCTTTAAAATGGACTATTTCTGGATGATGGGCGACAATCGTCATAATTCCGCCGATTCACGCTCATGGGGTTTTGTGCCTGAAGATCATATTGTCGGAAAGCCATTGTTTGTCTGGTTCTCACATGATGGATCAAGTATCCGTTGGAATAGAATTTTTATGAGTGCTTTGGGTAAGTAGGAGATAAGTATTGATAAATTTTTAAGCGTGTATTCAATTTTTAATTGATATTGATAAGAGCCGACTGTTATAGGTCGGCTTTAATTATTTTAGCTTGAAACTTTTGGAAAGCTGAAGCTGTTAGAGCTAAAATATAATAAGGTAGATGATTGAAACCTAAATTGAAAACTACAGCAATTACCATGTCAGATGAATTAAAAGAAATGCCCGTTTTTTACAACAAAAACCAATGTGTAAATCACGATCTAGGTTATTCGCCAAGTGCTAAAAAACCTAAGTTAGTAGTACAAGCTTGGAAACAAATGGGTTACCCTATTACAATCCATAAAATTCGTGCATTATCTATAGAAGAAATAGCTGTTGCCCACGATCTAAACTATGTAAAAGGAATTTTAAACGCTAAGCTCAATAATGGTTTTGGCAATAAATCACAGGATGTTGCCAAAAGTCTCCAATGGACTACCGGTAGTTTTTTTTGTGCTGCTGTATACGCTTACCTCCAAAAACGTAACACCTTTTCCCCAACTTCAGGATTTCACCACGCCGGCTACAACTTTGCAAATGGATTTTGTACTTTTAATGGTTTGGCAATTGCTGCTATTCTCTTAAGAAAACAACATAAAGCTCAGCGCATTGGCATTTTAGATTTAGATGCACATGCAGGTGACGGAACTGAGCATATAATCGATAAAACCAATTGCAGGGACTTTATTACACACTACTCATTGGGATATCATGATATACAAAAGCACAACAATGTTGAATGGCTTGAAAATTTACCAGTTCTGATTAAGCAGCATTTTGCCCATTGTGATGTATTGTTTTATCAGGCAGGTGTAGATTGTCACGAAGACGACCCTGAGGTTTACTCAGGACACTTTACAACAGCGCAAATGTATACACGTGATAAACATGTTTATGCTACTTGCAATGAATTAAAAATACCTGTAGTTACAAACTTGGCAGGAGGTTATCAAAAGCCATTGCAGAAAATTATCGATTTACACAATATGACAGCTAAAGCTTTTCAGGATAGTTAATAAATGCCGATAAAGAAATAAAATAATACTCTAAGACTCTATATAATGCCATTCAAGGGCTGAAATATCAAATTGCAAAAGCGGTAGCTCCTCGAAAGATATTTATTTTCGATTCGCAAATCGCTAAAAAACATTTAGCTTTGTTAATGCATTTTGCCGGACATTGTTCTAAACACCAAAGCCAAACCGTTAACAATCATAAATACAACTAAACATGAAATTTGAAATTGAACACTGGCCCAATTATTTTGGGAAACACGCTTTAGTACGTTTGGCAAAAGGGTATATTAAAGGTTGGATAGTTTTTGGTGGTTTATCTGTTGTCTTTTTTCTGCTCTTTTACTATACACATTTGTTTATTTTTGCCTGGGTTTTACGGATTTTGATCTTTGGCTTAATTATATCCCCGTTTCTCCCGGCGATTTCCTATTTTCAGCGAGATAGGAAAAATCCTTCTTATGGGATCAACAAAGATGGTTTTTTACTCAATGAACGTGGTTGGAACTCGGCTTACTTTACGTGGAATGAAATAGATTGGATTAAGGAATTCGATCACCAAACATATGGAAAGGAACTGCATTTTGAATTTGTCAATTACACGAAAGCGATAAATAAACCGGGGCAGGAAAAATTTATTCAATCTCTTGCACGAGAATATGAAATTGAGAAACAACCTAAAAAAATAAGCTCACAACTTGTTAAGGGAGATGTAAGTATTTGAGCAAAAATAATAATATGTTTATATATTTGCAGAATGGCAAATAAAATCAAAAAAATCGAACTTTCCGAA
>CAINVS010000445.1 GCA_903854205.1 uncultured Bacteroidota bacterium
CTTTGTCAGCAAGTCCGTATGCTACTGCTTCTTCCGCACTTAGGAAAGTGTCAAATTTCATAGTAGCAAATAATTCATCATAGGTCTTACCTGCGGTATTATGACGGACATAAAGCTCAGTTAGTCGCTTGTTAACACGCTGACTTTCTTCGTAAGCACGTTTTGCGTCTTCAAACTCGAGTTCTTGTACATGTATTGAACCACTAGTACCTGGAGTACCTGAGCTAACACGATGGATCATTGTTCGTGATTCGGGCAGGACAAAACGCTTGCCTTTGGCGCCTGCCTGTGCTAAGAAACTACCCATACTACATGCTTGACCCATTACATAGGTCGCTACGTCAGGTTTGACAAACTGCATAACATCGTAGATGCTTAACCCGGCAGTAACTGCACCACCTGGGCTGTTGATGTACAAATGGATATCCTTCTCGCTGTCGCTACTTTCAAGATGTAATAACTGTGCTACCACGATATTGGCGCTATGGTCGTCGACTGGCCCGTTTAAGAATACGATACGTTCATTTAATAATCTTGAAAAGATATCAAACGCACGTTCGCCTTGACCTGTTTTTTCAACTACCATTGGGATTAATCCGGACATTTTTTCTTCCTTAAGTTTTGTTATATAGGGTACTACTGAATATTTTAAAAAGGGATATTATCATCATACTGTTCTTCGACATCATCATAGGCATCTTCGAGCGATCTACGGATATCATTTAAATCTGTTGCACCTACAATACCGTCTGCCAACTGACCGGTCTTGATAGTTCTTAACAGTTGCTTGTTACGTTCAACTTGTTCTCGCTCTTCACGCTTCTTGCTGTTAGATATTTTGAGCATGTCATCATATTGGCGAGCCCATTCGATGCCTTGTATCCAAAGTTCGATCTCTTCTAGCGTACCTGTAAAGATTACAGCATCGCGACTATAGTGCGGCACTCCGTCAATTTTCGGCTTCAGACAGATGTTGTTATTGTTTTCATAGCCAAATGTATAATTTCCCTCAGCAAATATAAATCCAAGAGCACTGGCTCGAGCTTCGACTCGTTTTATGCGTTGTATATCTTCCCAACCTATGGTCATTATTTGAACACTTTCAAGATAACTGTATCTTCGTTAAAGCGACCGTTGAGCATAGTCTCGGTTGTTTTGACATCTTTAGCGTACCAAGTTTCGAAACGTTTCTGGGTATTCAATGCTTTAAACTCTTTGATCTGTTCTGGCGGTTTGCGCAGGGTCTTTTGTGTTGATTTATCTGTAAAGTTAGCTAGGCTTGCACCTTTAACTGCTAGTCCTTGTGTATTTACAGCCACGTAATAACCGATCTTGCGAGTGCGGATATTGTAAACAACGGCTGCACTCGCACCAATTAGCTGTGCTGGTGGAACACTGGTAATGTTCAGCTTGTCATCACTCTTATGGAATTTGAGTTTTTTAACTAATTCTTCTGCTGGTTTTGTTTTTTTAGCACGAGGCGCTTTCATTACCTTGGCTTCTGCAGCAATCTGCTCACAGGCAGCTTTAATGCCTTCATAAAAGTCTAGAAGTTTTTTAAGATTCTTTTTGCTTAAATGACTATAGCCTTCGATTAGCTGTTCGTCTGTACTACCGTTGGCAATTTCTAATAGTTCAGTATGCCCTTGTTCATAAAAGCCTTTAATATAACGAGCTTGTGCCGCTTTAGCACCCTTACCCCGCAATAAACTTACAATCTTAAATGCTTTTGGATCAAAC
>CAINVS010000446.1 GCA_903854205.1 uncultured Bacteroidota bacterium
CGAGACCTGGATATTTTTCCAAATGCTTTTTTTGAGCGCTATAATATGCTGTTGCAGGATCCGCGAGTTTTTGAAGAAGAGGATAAAAAGTACAAATTTGACTACGTAGTACTGCTCCGCCGCAATATTGAGGCAATACCGATGCTTTACAAACATCTGCAGGATTCTCCCAATTACGAATTGGTCTTTGCTGATCCTGTTGCTATGATTTATTTAAAAAACACTGAAACAAACAAACCTTTGATTGAGAAATTAGGCCTGGGCTCAGAAATGAAAAAGGATATTTTTCAACCCCTGTCAGTAAGTCATTCTTCTGCACTGCCTTTTGTGCTGAATAAAATATTCAATCCCCTGTTTCAAAATAGGAACTATAATGATGTTGATGAGGATGTGATAGCCGCACAACTTTATTATACTATTGGCGCTACCGATTTGGGGCTTGGCTATTGTGAAAAATCCTTAAAAAAAGCACCCAAAAATCGCGCCTACGAAATAAAAGGTCTTATTTACGCTCGTCTTTTCCTTGATCCAAAGTCTGAGGCAGACAAAAAAACGGAGTATAATAAACTGGCAGCTGAGGCATTCGACAAATCATTGGCATTAAAATCCGATGCATTAGAATCTCTTTTTGGAAAAGCGGTCCTTCTTATGGAAAATCAAAAATTTGCCGAGGCAATTCCGTTGTTGCAGCAGGCACAGAAAATTGCCCCGCAAAATCCGAATATACAGCAACATCTGTCGATGTGCTATGAGAAGATGAGTATTAAGAAATAATCGAAAGCCAATTTGAGATTTGCTCAAATGGGCTTTTTTGTTTATTTAAATAGACAGGGCCGCTTTCAACAAAACTTTTAAGGCAGTGCTACCAATCAGTATTTCATTTTTAATTACTATGTATCGGGAATTTTTACCTGTTCCCTCCAAAATATTTTTCCGGATCATGAAGAGAGGCATCTCTTATAAAGTCAAGTTTAAGACCTATTTTTTGGAAGGAATGAGCTTGCAAATCATAACTGTATATTTTTTGCCAATAAAAAGCAATCATTTTTGCCTATATACTCTGACAAAAAAACTTCAATATCTGTTTTTGGCCTTGTTTAACAGGGTATTTTAACAGTTGTGCTACAACAAAAAAGCCGACACATTTCTGTATCGGCTAAGCATTAAGCGCCCTCAACTGGACTCGAACCAGTGACCCCCTGATTAACAGTCAAGTGCTCTAACCAGCTGAGCTATGAAGGCATTTACTTGATTGCGATTGCAAATATAGGGCAGATTTTTATATCTGCAAACATTTTTAAAGATTTTTTTTAAAAATATTCACTTCGCATGCAATTGAAACTTAACAGCTGACAAATTGGCTAAAAAATTCCCCAAACCCTAGCTTTTTTTCATTATTTTCCGTTTTTTTGTTGTTTAATGCCTAAAAAATTGTCGAAACAGAAAATAACGAATATTATTTACTGAATTTGCTTTGGATAAAATTATTTAATCATATTTGGGAAGCATAGCTTTAGTCTTTTTCTTTCCACTTTTATCTTCAACATTTATGAGCTTATTGGTTTTGGGCACAGTTGCCTTCGACACGATTGAAACACCGTTCGGCAAAGCTGAGCGTATTATAGGCGGTGCAGGCACTTATATCTGCTGGTCTGCTTCACAGTTTTATAAAGACATCAAACTGGTATCGGTCATAGGTGACGATTACCCTCAGGATGCACTGGATGCCCTCACGGCTAGAGGCGTTGATCTTGCAGGTGTAGAGAAGAGAGTTGGGGAGAAATCCTTCTTTTGGGCCGGCAAATACCATATGGACATGAATTCCCGTGATACTTTGGTGACAGAACTTAATGTATTGGCCGATTTTTCTCCAAAATTGCCCGAGAGTTATAAAAATCCTGAAATGCTCCTTTTGGGTAACTTTGCCCCCGCAATTCAAATGCAGGTGCTAAATCAGTTGAGTGCACGTCCTAAATTGGTAGCTATGGACACCATGAATTTCTGGATGGATATTGCAATGGATGATCTCAAAAAAGTTCTGACACAGGTCGATGTGCTAATTATTAATGATGAAGAGGCCCGTCAGCTTTCCGGACAGCATTCATTGGTAAAAGCAGCACGTATCATCCGCGAAATGGGGCCAAAGTATTTGGTCATCAAAAAAGGAGAACATGGTGCATTATTGTTCTACGGAGCAAATGTATTCTTTGTTCCTGCCCTCCCATTGGAAGAAGTTTTTGATCCGACCGGAGCCGGAGATACCTTTGCAGGTGGATTTATGGGCTACTTAGCCAAAACCGGCGATTATTCTCTTGAGAGCATGAAACGCGCCTTGGTTTACGGTTCTGTCGTTGCCTCCTTCTGTGTAGAAGCCTTCGGTCCAAACAGACTGAAAGAAATTACAAATGAAGATGTCAAGGCTCGAACACTTGAGTTCCTAAACCTAATGGAAGTTTCATTGGAGGACATCCGCTAATTATAATCTTCCTAATTAAAAAGTAATTTAGCAAAAATAATAATATCTTAAAAGCACATTTAGCCCATAAGAAATACTTATCAATAATTTTGCTCTCTGCACGTAAGTATTTGAGCAAAAATAATAATATGTTTATATATTTGCAGAATGGCAAATAAAATCAAAAAAATCGAACTTTCCGAATCAGAGATTCGAGA
>CAINVS010000447.1 GCA_903854205.1 uncultured Bacteroidota bacterium
ATTTTTGGATTTCAGGTATTCTATCAATTCAAATCTTTCTTCCAGGCTTTTACAGATCACAAAAAACATGTGTGCATTGTTTGTAGCATAATCAGGAACAATTGGCAATTGCAGTTTTCTGCTGCTTTGCAGAGCGCTGAGTCCTTTGTAATACTGATTCCAATGATTTTTTCTTCTGTTTTGAATATCCTCCAGATTTTCAAGCTGTGCGTACAAAAAAGCCGCTACAATCTCGGAGGGCAGGAAAGAAGACCCGATGTCCACCCAGCCGTATTTGTCCACCTCGCCACGGAAAAACGCGGCGCGATTGGTCCCTTTTTCCCAGATAATTTCGGCTCTTTTGGCATATTTAGGGTCGTTTACGGCTAGCAAACCGCCTTCGCCGGACATAATATTTTTTGTTTCATGAAAGGAAAAAGCTGCCAAATGTCCGATACTGCCCAAGGCTTTGCCTTTGTAGAAGGAATCGACAGCCTGAGCTGCATCTTCAACCACAACCAAATTATATTTTTCGGCAATTTCCATGATCGGATCCATGTCGCAGGCAATTCCGGCATAGTGCACCACAACTATTGCCTTGGTTTTTTCATTGATTAATGCCTCAATTTTTGAAGGATCAATATTCGGATTATCGGGATAGGAATCCGAAAAACGGATGACAGCACCCCGCAATATAAAGGCATTGGAAGTAGAAACAAAGGTAAATGACGGCATGATGATTTCGTCACCGGGTTCAAGGTCCATCAGGATTCCGCACATTTCCAAGGCATCGGTGCAGGAGGAAGTGAGCAGCGCTTTATTTATGCCGAATTTGCTTTCGAAAAAAGCCTGACAGCGTTTGGTAAACATACCATTTCCGGAAATTTTCCCGGAATAAACGGCCTGATAGAGATAATGCGCCTCTTTACCGGTCAGATAAGGTTTGTTGAAAGGAATATTTTTGTCCATAATTATGTTTTCTTGTTTGATACGGAAGCCAATAAACGGTGAAAATGGTGTACGCCCTTTTCCTTGGTCGGAGAAAAGCGCCCATGTTTATAAAAACGGCTTTTTAGGCCTTTTTGTACACTCTGAACAATAGCTTCATCTTCCATTTCTGTCTGATGCAGCATATCCTTGGAAAAATCTGATGCATAGCCGGGCAGCAGATAACTGTAAAATCTGACTTTTGTTTTGTCAATTCCTAAAGGCTCTACGATATTGACAGAAATGCCCCAGGTATATACATTGAGCATCAGATTGGGAAAAATCCACCAATAATAAGCATGAATTCTTTTGCCATAATCTATGGAATCGGTAGGGAGTTGAAAAGCAGCTGCATTGGGATCTGCGACGCCTAATTGAAGGTTGCAGAATTCAAATAATTCTGTATCGTAATTTTCATAATCCAAATTTGCACCCAAACCGGGATGTACGAAAGGCACATGAAAACCTTCCAGATAATTGTCGCAATAGAGCGCCCAATGTGTATTGATGGTATAATCCTGAGACTGTTCAGGCTCAAATTTCAACTGATCAAAGGGAAACCAGAACATTCTTTCCAAAATAGGTTTGAAAATCCTGTCGAAATTATAGGCAGGAGCTAGAGAGCCAAAAAGAAAAACTCCAATATTCTTCAGCTCCAGCTTTGTCAGATGATCATTTTCCGAAGGGAAATTTTCTGTTTGTTTAAATTCGGACATAGAACGGAAACTACCGTCCAAATTGAAGCAGCGGCCATGATATCCGCAAGTTATAAATCTTTGTCTGCAGGGTTTTTCTACCAATATTTTTCCACGGTGTGTGCAAACATTTGACAGAAAGCGAAGATTGTCCTCATAATCTTTTAAGAGCAGCAGCGGTTCATTCAGACTGCCGGGCAACAATTCAAATGGGTAGCAATCGCCCTTTTCTGCAATCAAATCACTGTCGCCAAGCCATTGCCAGGAAGGAACAAAAGCATTTTCAATAAGTGCTTCATAAACCTGCTGATCGCTGTAAAAGCTGCCGGGCAGTGTATATGCTTTACGGATGTCAGGATCAATTTTCCAATTCATTTATAGGAAAGATGAAAGTAAAAAGATGAAAGTATAAACATGAAAGAATAAAAAGTAAAGCATGTTTTTTAAAAATTTTCAGACAGACACTTAAATATTTTACAAAATAGAACAAGTTTTTTAATTACGAAAATAGGCGATTGAATAATTATTTGTTTTTTATGAATTGAACAAAAAAAACGCAATGCCCTTTGACATTGCGTTTGCTACTCTCTACCAGGTACTCTCTACCAAGTACCCTTATGTTTATCTGTGTTCTCTACGTTCCTTACGGTCATCACGACCTTCGCGGCGGTCTTCACGCAGTTCTCTTTTGTCTTCGCCCACTTCTTCGCGGGTTTCAGCCAGATCTCTTTCCATAGTCTGAAGGAATTCAATCATCAGTGCTTTTTTGGTAGCAGCTTCACCAACAGAGGCATCACCCAGATTTGCAAAAGTATAAGCCTTGAGTGTTTCATAAATATTTTTCTGACGGGAAAGGCGGGCAGCCTGTTCATTACGATCGCTTTTGTCATCGCCTTTGTCGCGAATATCATCGCGGCGATTAGCTTTGTCACGGGCTTTATCGCGTGCATCATCTGCATGATCATGTCCGCGGCGGCTGTCAACTCGGTCACGATGAATTTCTTGGTTGTCGGAACGGATTTCGGAATTATCTTCGCGGACTTCACGATTGTCCTGTTTTAATTTATTTTCACTCTGCTCAATTTCGCGTTTCATAGCTGCAACAAGCTGATGTTTTGTGGCATTCACTTTATTAACATCCCCGGTTTTCCAAGCTGCTTCTATTTGTACTAAATCAGCTTTGAAAGCGGCCAATTCTTTTTCGTCCCGTTCACGCTGAGCTTTATCAACTGCCAAATCATGATGATCATCAGCACGTTCAAGTGTATTTCGGACCGGTTGTGCCCAAACAAAACTGCTCATAAATAATGCAGCTGATAGGAGAAATGCATTTGTCTTTTTCATAGTTATTGTATTAGTTTTAATAAAAAGTTATAAGTTCAGCAGTTGCCAATTTTAGGCCAAATTCAATATTAAGACTATAAAAATTTACAAAGGTTTAATTCTAAAATAAAAAAAAAATAACCAGCCATTATTTTCCCGCTTTACAATTTAGTTAGGTTAAACCCAGGATTAGAGTTCAGTCATTAGAGTTCATGATGACGTTCATGATGACAGTACCTTTGATTACTTTTTTAATTTAGGTTCTAATTTAAAAACAATAAACTAAAACTCAGTGACCTGGCGGGCATCGGCCTATTGGCCACAGTCTGATATTCTGCGCCCCAGATATTATCGACAGTACTGCGCAATTTTATTTTCATGAATGTAGTCTCAATTGTATATTCTAACTGTAGCCAACCGGTTTGATAGGCTTTCAGCGCAGCTGTATTCTCTATATCGAGATAGCGAAGGCTATAATAATTGTGTCGGTAACGAACTGTGAATATTTTTTTTATGTCCCAATCAAAAGCGCCTGAAATACAATGCTCCGGTGTGTAAATCAATTGTTTGTTCTGCAGTCCGGGATTTGTTTCAAGCACAGGTCTGGCACGATTCATCTGGTATTGCCCTTTTAGGGAAAAATAATGGGACCTGATGTTATGTGCCATGAGAGCGGACAATTCAGGTCCGTAAGCCCAAACATTGGCCAGATTTTTAGGTTCCCACAAAGCCCCATTTGTCGGTGTCCACTGAATCCAATTGCGGACAAAATTGCTGTAAGCACCTAGCTCAAATCGATAATGGAACTTGCTGATTTCCGAATTTGAAAATCTGA
>CAINVS010000448.1 GCA_903854205.1 uncultured Bacteroidota bacterium
GAGTGAGCTCTATAATTTGAGAACCGAACGGAGTGAGCTCTATAATTTGACAACCGAACGGTGTGAGCTCCGCGCAGCGAAACGAAGTTCCATGAAATGAATTTGAGGATTTGAAAATTCCGGTCCAATTTCGAAGTAATTACTTTGCGTCCTTTCCCTTTCTCAAAATATTGATCGGGCACATAACCTTTGCGGTAAAATTTTTATGCCCTGTATTTGGCTTAATTGAATCTGTTATATTCCATATTAAATTGCATCCTGAATCAAAATCAGGATGCAATTTATATTTTACAGAACCTGTTAATTTCTGATATTGCCATTTGTAATCGCACATCCCCCTCTCCGCTAATTATTACATAAGGTTTATTCGCCCCAATAAGCGCTGCCTCATAAAGTGTAAAAAGTTCTGCTCTGCTGTCGGGATGTTCCCTCAATGGGTCATATTCCCAAGGCAGATCAATATTGCACAACAAAAACAGGTCGTACTGTCTTGTCAGGAAAGCGTTTTCTATCCAAGGATCGCAATGACCATATTTATATTCCTGCCAAATTTTACAGACCAGCATATCTGTGTCGCAAAAAAGAAATGGTTCCGTTTTTTTGACCAGATCCTCCAATTTAGCCTGACCTTTAGCAATTTCTGTAATATCATCAAAATTATAGGCTCTATCTAACTTTTCAAGATAAGCTCTTGCATATTCAGGAACCATTAAACAATTGAAATATTTGGACAATCCCTCCGCTATTGCACTTTTTCCGGTAGATTCAGGCCCTGTTACAGCTATTTTTTTCATAGGTTTGTTTGAAAGGTGGCAAATGATAAAACAAATTCCTATTTTTGTGGAATCTAAGTTTTTCAAACTGCAAATATATAATGCTTTCTCGGGGACATAAAGAAAATCATCCGGCAACTGTTCAAAACTACTTTTACGCCATCATCGCACTCTCGGTATTATTATACCTGTTGGGTGGGTTGGGTGTGCTTGTAGTGTACAGTAACAATGCTATTTCTTTTGCAAGAGAACAGATTCCATTTTACATTGAATTGAAAGATAGTGCAAGCGAAGCTGAAATATTCAAATTGGAACAGCAGTTGGGCAAAAGCGCTTATGTAAAAACCGGTACTGTCAGATTCATTTCAAAAGAAGAAGCCAAAAAAAAGCTGATTGACAAAGATCTGACAGAAGAAGATATTATGATTTTTGGCGAAAATCTGCTGCCAAACAGTATTGAGTTTCATCTCAAAAGTGATTATATAGGACAATATAAGAAGATAGTTTCAGAACTTAAAACCAACCAAATCATTGCCGATGTTTCCCACACGGAGGAAGTTGTACGTTCATTCAGTACAAATCTGCAGAGAATAGGCTTTATTACCGTAATATTCGTATTATTTTTTATCTTTGTTGCCATTACGCTCATTAGAAATACATTGAAACTTTCCATGCTGGCCAACAGGCATACTATTAAAATTTTACAGATAGCTGGTGCTGCAAACGATTACATTCAAAAGCCTTATATCAATAGAAGCCTCATCAATGGGCTTATCTGCGGTATAATGGCAACATTTGCATTAATTATTTCTATTTTTGTAATACAATCTCAGATTGAAGAATTGAAATATTTCAGCAGCTTGACCAGTTTTATTGCAATCTATGCAGGTTTAATTACTTTTGGGGTACTTATATTTTGGGGATCGGCCTATTTTAGTCTTAAAAAATTATTTAGCATGCCGACCGAAGAATGGAACTAAAAGTCTTATGATTTTACCAATATGAAAACTCATTTAATGAAATAACATATCAGATACAATGTCAAAAAAGAATTTCAAAAAACCGACTGAAGCCAAAGATTTGGCAGAAAAGAAAGAAACTGTTCCATCTGCTTCAAAAAAAGAAGAAATAGAAACATCTGCTAAATCCTATTGGGAAAAAAAATACGAGAAACCCAAAGCAGATCTGCTTTTCAGTAAACAGCACTATATGATTATCGGCGGTGGAATTGCATTGCTTTTCATAGGTTTCTTTTTAATGACAGGCGGCAATATGGCCGATGAAAATACTTGGGATCCTAAAACAATTTATAGTTTTACCCGCATTACCCTCGCCCCTATTTTTGTGCTTTTAGGTCTTGGCGTTGTAGGTTATGCACTCTTCTTCAATACCGCTGAAGACAAGGCAGAATTGAAAAAAGAAGCAGAATCTTCAGCAACAGAACAGGAATAACAGCATGGATTTATTACAGGCTATCATTATTGCAATAGTAGAAGGATTGACGGAGTTTTTGCCTGTTTCCTCTACAGCACACATGATTTTTACAAGCTCCATCTATGGCAATCAGGGTGATGAATTTGTAAAAATGTTTCAGGTATCCATTCAATTTGGAGCAATTTTAGCAGTTGTTGCGCTGTATTGGAAGAAGTTTTTTGATTTCACTAATCTGATGTTTTATGTAAAACTCGGCCTGGCTATTGTACCTGCACTTATCTTGGGGATTCTTTTCGACGATGCGATTGAAGCAGTTTTGGAAAAACCGATTCCCATTGCAATAGTACTCATCGTTGGTGGAGTTTTTCTGTTGTTTATAGATAAGATCTTCAAAAATCAGACAATAGACAATGAAAAAGACATTTCCTTACAGAAAGCTGTTACCATCGGGTTTTGGCAATGTTTGGCCATGATGCCGGGAACGAGCCGTTCTGCTGCATCTATTATTGGCGGTATGCAACAGGGGCTAACTATGAAATCGGCAGCTGAATTCAGCTTTTTCCTTGCGGTTCCAACTATGCTTGCGGTAACCATGTATTCTGTTTTTCTGAAAGATTGGAATTATAACGGTGCTGAAATCAAAGGTTTTGAAATGATTTTGCAGGACAATAACCTGACCCTTTTTATTGTGGGAAATCTTGTGGCTTTTTTGGTAGCCATGCTTGCCATCAAATTTTTTATCGGATTTTTGAAAAAATACGGCTTTAAAATCTGGGGATATTACAGAATTATTGTAGGTGTTGCCTTTTTGCTTTGGTTCTCATTTGTATAAAAAGTTTAACTAAAAAATTTCCTTACCCGAGTGTTGCTGATAAATGTTTATAAAATTATTGAATTTCAAGATATTAAACTTTAATCTGATAACAACGATACTGCTTATTCAGGCAGTATTAGGACAAACTTTTGCTCAGGGAACACTTGAAATTATCAACATTCCAAACGGCTCATTTGAAGGCATCCCCAAAGGTGCAAGCTGTCCGAAGGAATGGGTCGCCTGCGGTTACAATTCTACTCCAGATATACTCCCGGGTCCTTGGGGAGTAACAAATACTCCAAGTGACGGCTACAGTTATTTGGGCCTAACCGCAAGAGAAGATAAGACTTTTGAAGCGATCAGCACTAAACTTTTGAAACCTTTAAGAAAAAACCAATGTTACAACTTCAAGGTAGATCTTTGCAGATCTTCAGCCTATGCTGGCTTCAATGGTGCAGGTACCATGAGGATTTGGGGGGCAAAATCCTCATGTGAACGACTACAGCTTTTGGCTGTTTCCCCGGTCATTTCAAATTATGATTGGAAAACTTTCAGTTTCAGTTTTTTTGCAAAAGATAATTACGATTATATTATTATTGAGTGCTATTACAAAATGCCCTCACTTTTTCATTATCGGGCAAATATCCTGATTGATTCTTTCTTTTATTTTGAATCCTGCGACCGTGCCTGATTCCTTATTAAAATATACATTTACAATAGTGTTTCATTTAAGAAACCTTAGATAATATCCTTATGAACCCAATATTAGACGAAATAGCCAAAACGAGTATTCAACTCATGCTAAAAGAGCCTTTTTATGGGCATTTCTTTAGCAGTGTTTTGAAAGACGTTAGCGATAAAACGGATTCCGTGGCTATTTCCATGAGTGGCAAACAGATGCTGAAACTCATTGTGAATGAAGATTACTGGAAAGAAGAACTTAAAGGTTTGGATGAGGAAACAACCAAAAACCTTCGTTATGGTGCCATCAAACACCAAATTCTTCATATTGTTTTTAAACATCTGCTGAGAATCTCAGAATTTGGCAATAAGCAATTATATGGCATTGCATCGGATCTTGCTGCCAATCAGTATATCAACTCCAATCAACTAACGGAAGAAGCAATTCGCTTGGAGGACTTTCCCGATTTCAAATTGGACAGAGGTCAAAGCCTAGACTATTACTACAAAAGACTGGCCGAAGAACTTGATGAAATGTCAGGTGGCGGTGGTGGTGAAGGTGATGACAGTGAGGATCAGGAAAATGAGCAGGAGAATGATTCCAATGGCAGTAAAAGCGATGAGAGAAAAAATCAGGAACTGAACCAATCTCAGCAAAAACTCAAAGATTTGCTTGAAAATCCAAACAACAGACAGCTCAATCAGCATAAATTCTGGGATGAAATCAATAAAATGAGCAGTGCCGAGCGCAAAATGGTAGAAGCAATGATCAATGACTCTATCCTTAACTCTGTACAGCGTATGAAGGACAAACAGCATGGACTTTTGCCTGCAGGACTTCAGCAGTATATAGACCTGCTTGTAGAATCGCTGAAACCAAATGTCAATTGGCGAAGAATTTTGCGGCTATTTGCGGCAAGCAGCAGCAGAACACAACTGAAAAATACAATCCGCAGACCTTCAAAACGCTATGGAACTACCCCGGGCATTAAAATTCAAAGAAAACAAAAATTGTTGGTTGCTATTGACACCTCCGGTTCGGTTAATGACGAAGAATTGAAAGAATTTTTCAGTGAACTTTATCACATCTGGAAACAGGGTGCCGAAATTTTTGTTGTAGAATGTGATGCCGCTATTCACAATAAATACTTTTATAACGGTCGTCCGCCTACTGTCGTCAGTGGACGTGGCGGTACTGATTTTAATGCTCCCCTCGCCTATGCAAACGACGACTATCAACCGGATGCAATTGTGTACTTTACTGACGGATATGCTACCGAACCTCATGTATTGACAAGAAAACCCATCCTTTGGATGATCACTAGCCAGGGAATGAACGAAGATGGTTGGGATTATTTACCCGGCAGAAAAGTAAAAATGGTAAAACAGCTATCTTTTTAATAAACAGATTAGCATTTACAGATTGACCTCTTTATATTTATACTAAAATCATACTATACCAGCAAGTTAGCCTTATGAAAAACAAAGTAAATTTCCTCTCTCTATTGGTTGCTACCGTTTTATTAACTGCATGCAACAGTGATTCAGCTATTAAAACCTCAGATTTAAAAGGTACTTGGGTCTGTGTTGACGGAACAGTTAACGGAGAAAAAGCTGAATTGATGATCAGAGACAAGGAGAAACAAAATACTGGCGCAACTATTGAAATGACAGAATCAATACTCAAATTTGATTTGCTGACTGAACTGCAGAAAAAAAATGAACATAATTACAAAATAGAAGGCAATAAACTTAAAAGTGCTGTTGATCCCGAATTGGTATTCACAATCAATAAAATAGATGGCAAAAAAATGAACATTTCTTTTTCTGCCGATAAGATGAATTTTGATTTGGTAATGGAAAAACAATAGGAAAATTTGAAAATTTGAGAACCGAACGGAGTGAGCTCTATAATTTGAAAATTTGAAGATGTGGTTTTTGATACTATAATATGAGAGCAGAGTTTGCTTACTAACTCAGCATCAATTTAGGTAGTCGATTCCTAAAATCAAACCTAAAAAATTTGAGCATTATCAATAAATATAAAAATCCCCGACTCGCTTGATTGAGTCGGGGATTTTTCAATTAATCCATTCAGTCAGATTCTACTGATTCACATAAACCTGAAAATCATAACATTCTCTCAAAACATCTTTATAATAAGCGGTATTTGAAAGATTTGTTTTCAGTTCATTGAAACATTCATAAAAACGTTTGCTGTAAGTTAGATTTTCAGCCCAACTATCTGAAAGCTGAGAGAGATCACGCGTTTTTTCTACCTTGGCCAACTGATACAAAGCTTTAGCTTTCAATTCTTTATCGCTGGTATTTTTTATAGCGGATTCAAAATAATAGGCTGCAATGTCCGGCGTGTAAAAGCGGTCAGAAATCCAGTCATAACCTTTGTACAATTTCATCTCTTCTTCTTTATCATCGGCAGACCACCAGGTATAGTTCCCTTCATTGCTTTCAGACAAATAGATTGCCGGACGATGCCATCCCTGTACACCTGTATTGTACCAGGCCAATCCTAAAAGATAATGGTATTCTCCTGTTTTGGATGGATCTGACTTTGCCTTCTCCTCCAACATTTTTAAGGCCTTGGTATAACTGAGTAAATTGTAGTCCTGATAGAGGAAATCATATTTTTTAAACAGAAAATTGACAGACTGATCCTCCAATTCAAATTCAAAATAAGGATGAATCACGGATTCATACCATATAGATTTGTCTAAATATTTTGAATTAAAGTTTGTACTCTGCTTGCGGTAATTGATATCTGTTTTTTCAAATTCAGCAATCGCTTTATCCAAATTATTGCGCTGCAAATAATAAACACCACGCAGTTCAGCAAGCTCATTCATTGCATCAGGAAGGCTTCCGCAACGCTCTTCGATCAGAAAGCGGTCATATTCTCCTTTATTGATTTTACTGTTAAAATAAAAATCAAGTGCATCCAGCAGGCCAATATCGAGACGGCCACGCATAGCATAAAGGCCATGATAAGTGAGGTAGGCTCGGGCCTTATCTCCCTGTTTTATATAAAACATACTAAAAGCATCCTGCATAAATTCAGTCAAATCAACATTTTCTTTCAATAATGGACTGCTTCTATGCTCGTTCCAAAGATTATCTGCAATTGCCACATCTATCTGTTTCACTGCACAAATCTTGGCAACAAAGGTCATTACATTTGCCTGTTTCTTATATTCGGAAACAGCGGGAATTGAACTGAAAATTTTAATCGCATCCTCCGTGTTTCTGCTCATCAGTTCAGAGTAGCCTGCTGCCAAGAGCCAAAAACCATTATTTTTAATCGTTTTGTTCTCCGACATTGTTTTCATAAGCAGTTTTAAACGCTTCAGCTCATTGCTGTTTTCGATATCGTTCAGCGGAAAACGGCCCGCAGCATCTGCATAGCGGGGAAATGCCATTTCCTGCATTTTACCTATCTGACGGGCTGTCAACATCTCCAACAAAGGTGAAGAAGGTGCAATATTCGCAATGTTTTCCAATTCTTCAATTAAATTCGAGTTAGGCTGCAATGCTCTAAGTGCATAGTAAACAGCTTTTTCTTCATTATTCTTACAAAGACTGATACTCTTATCCCAATCTTCCTCAGAAGTAAAACTGAAACTGTTCAAACAGACATTACGGCGGTCGGGGCAGTTTTGAAATACTTTGGCGTATAAATAAGGAGCCTCGGCATCACCTTTTCTTTTGTGCGCACCTGCTTTAAACTCCAAAGCTCTGAAATAGATATAATTCTCTTTTGATCCTTTTGGAAAATGCTCGTTAAATAATTTTAATACTGTATTATTATCATTCATATAGAAAGCTGCACGTATTGCCTGAAAAGCATAGCGCTGTTTATAAAATTCTACTTTTTCTTTTTTTGCTATTGTCAATCCTTCTTCCATCATTTTTTTGAGAGATGATATATTGCGGTCATTGCCTTCTTCCTCCCAATATTCACGACCTTTTACTGCTTCAACTTCACATTTTTTGGCAAAAAGCAGGTAATTACCCATACTTTTTTTCTTTTTGGGATCAGTTGTCCAAAGCTTGTAAACCGTATTGTTGGCAGCAAGAGAACTGAGTAATTTATCGTCCTTTAAAATTTTTGCCAACTCCTCCCTTTCCAATTTATAAATAAGATCTACAAGATCATTATCGCTTACAGCTCCTTCCAAATGATTCAACCAATCTTTTATATTCCCATCTGCCGGTTCAGATGCATTCTCGGAATAACCTAGTCCTAAGCCTGCAGAATAATCTGTAAACAGCAGCATAGTTGGATCTGAGAGACTTTCCTTATTGAAAAAAGGATAATGTGCTTCACTGTCATCAAACCAACAGGTATAAGAAATGTTGGCACTAAGCAGCGTTGCTGCAGTAAAAAGAATAATTTTATTCATAATAATTTTTGTTTCAGAAGGGGTAAATTTCATATGAGTAAATTAGTAATTGGCCAGTTTCTTTAATGTTTCAGTATTGAAACATTTTACGACATAATCGTCCAAATGATAGAAAATCAGATTAAAACGTTTCTTTCCAAAAGCTTTTTTTAGTATATTGATTGATTCTGTCAAATCTTCAGATTTAACAGATTCCAAACGGATAATATCATTCTTATAAATATAAATTCCTTTCAAATAACTGCTATTCAATACCTTAAATTTATTAGCGCCTAGTGATTGGAAATTCTCATTTTTAATGAGATCAGCTTCAGAAATGTCATTGATCAGCTGAATTATCTTATCCTCCCGAAACTGTACTGCCCAAGAGAAAAGTGGAAGTGCAACATCGAGCGAAAGTGGATAAATATCGAAATTTTCTAGATATTCTTTGGCTGTCTGAAGATTAAGAATTGAGTTTTTCTCAGTCGGTTTTATTACGGCTCCCATATTGTAAAACATAAGTACACCACGATCTACAGGAGGCACTCCAGTAGTTGTAAAATACTTTATCTGATGCAGTCTTATTGTCGCAGATAAAGTCTTTATTTCAGGCATATAGCGTCTTAACTGCTCCAAAAGTCTGAAATATTTTGCCTGAGTTTCCAAAGACCAATCACAGTCGATCTGAATTTCTTTGACTGTAAATCGGACCCTGTCCATTTTCAGTATCATTGCCCTCAATTTTTCGGCAATATTTTTGGCCAAACTGTCTGTCCCTACATCGTATTCATTCTTTTCCAATGTGATGTTGGTAATATAAATAACAGGTACAATTTCCAGGTTTCTGCCCAAATCGAAATATTTCCATTGAAGTTGTGAAATTGGAATCGCTGTCTTGCTTTCTTGATCCAAATGCACATCAAAAAAACGGAGATATAACTTTTTTACAGCCAAATCATCCAGATATTTCATCTCTTCAGTTCCAATATTGATATTTGCTTTCCAATGATAAAATGCAATATCCGCTGGCGCTGTATTATTTTTACAGGCAGCGAAGAAAAACAGTAAACATATAAAAAGCAACACTGAATTTAACTGAGTCATGAATTAACATAATTTATGCGAAGTTAGGACTATTTTTTCAGGTTTGCAATTGGAAAACAGTTAAGATATTGCGAACTTTGAGGAGAATAAGCCATATCTGAAGGAATTTTAGTCCTGATCAAAAATAAGCCGCAAAGTCAAAGTCGAGACCTAAAGATTAAGATACTAAACTCCTTAAAATTGCTACTTTCTACCAAATACTTATTACTCTCTACTTAATAATATGAAACGACTCGTTATGGCTACGGCCAATCCCAATAAAATCAGGGAGATACAAAAAAAATTGGGCGATGCTTATCAATTTCTGAGTCTCAGCGATATAGGCTGCACAGAGGATGTTCCTGAAACACAGGACACGATTGAAGGCAATGCGCTGCAAAAAGCACATTATGTCTTCAACAAATATGGCTATAACTGTTTTTCGGAAGATACCGGTCTGGAAATAGAAGCATTGGATGGCGCTCCCGGTGTAATAACTGCTCGTTACGCCGGCGAGGATAAAAATCCGGAGGCAAACATGAATAAGGCTTTACAGGAGCTGAAGGGCAAAACTAATCGAAAAGCCAGATTCAAAACTGTGATTGCCTTATTGCTGGATGGCAAGGAGTACCTTTTTGAGGGAATTGTGCACGGAGAAATTACAACAGAAAAACAGGGCAATGAGGGTTTTGGCTATGATCCAATTTTTCAGCCGGAGGGTTTTGACCGAACTTATGCCCAAATGAGTATGGATGAGAAAAATCTGATGAGTCACAGGGCGCTCGCAGTGGCAAAGTTAAAGGCGTTTTTGGGTTCTTTTTATAATTTCTAATGACAGATTTTTGATAAAATTTACAGCAGGTTACTTGAAGTAACTTTGAAGAAAATAGTCCATCAGAGATGTTAAAAAGCAATGTGCTTTGGGTCTTCATAAAAAAAAAGCGCGTACAGAAAAATACGCGCTAGTTGGTTTTTATATTTTTTTGAAAGTGAACTTATCACCAACAAGTTCGAATTTGCCTACTTTGTCAAATTTAGCAGGGCGACCTTTGATGACATCTACTTGGTCATTCGCAACACTGATAACATCCATCGTTTTAATTTCAGCACTTTTGGGAACAAAGGCATAGAATAGGCAACAGTTTTTAGTGCCTTTTTTGCTATCACCCCACTCTAAACTAAAATCTCTGTATTCTGAAACATTCGTCATCAAATCTTTCATAAACATACCAGTTTCAGTTGTTTTTTTCCCATTTTCAAATTTAAAAAAGATAGGCTCGCCTCCAATGCTTCCTTTTTGACGAAATTCGTGATAACCAAAAAGTACATTATTTGCATCTATATTCCAAATGTAGAGGTCGAAAACATCTCCAGTGCTACCTTCAGCTTTTTTATCTGTAATTTTTATTTGAGCATAAGCACCATCTGCACTTTTTTCAAGTACTTCATATTTTAAATCTGCTTTGGCAATCAATTTGAAATAATCTTCAGCGGTTTTCACTCCGGTAGAGGCTTTTGCATCCGACTGGTTTTCTTCTTTTTTCTCATCTTCTTTGCTTTTATCAGCTTCGGCTGCGCCAGCACAGGCAGCAAAGAAAAGTGCGGAGAATACTAGAGCTAAAAATTTGATTTTCATGGTTTTGTTTGTTTTGTGTAATTATTAAATAAAAGTAGAACTGCCCAGAAAACCGAACAGCTCTTATCGTTTTTTATAGTTTTTTGAAGGTGAATTTGCCATTGGCAAATTCAAGGGTACCTACTTTATCAAAGTTAGTAGGACGACCTTTCAACTTATCGGGAGTTTCGCTTGTAGAAACAAGTTCAATTGCCCCACCTTTAGTTTTGGGTAAGAAGCCGTAAATTGAACAACAATTTTTGCTGCTTTTGTTAGTGTATGCGGAGTAAAGGAAGTTAGTAAATTTTTTACTGTCATTAATGAGGGCATCGTCATCCTCCATTAGCTGTACTACCGTTTTGCCATCAAATTTAAAAAATCTAGGAAGCTTTCCATAATTTTTGTGGTAGGTGTGTTGACCTATAAGCACTGTTTCAGCATCAATTTGCCAAAGAAATACATCAGCCGTTACATTGTCGAAGCTGATAGACATAAAGTTGTTATCAAAATCCTTTTCAAGTATTTTATACGAAAGTTTTTCGCCTGTGGCGGCAAGCATTGCATTAAAATAATCATCCACCGTTTTTTTCTCAGTCGTTGCTTTTGCATCCGACTGGTTTTCTTCTTTTTTATTTTCCTCTTTGCTTTTGTCAGCTTCAGTTGCTCCACCACAAGCAGCAAAGAAAAGTGCGGAGAATGCTAGAGCTAAAAATTTGATTTTCATGGCCTTGTTTGTTTTGTGTAATTATTAAATAAAAGTAGAGCTGCCCAGAAAACCGAACAGCTCCTATCATTTTTTATAAACAAATATATTAATAATCGAGTAGGGCATCTATTGCATCACGGGTATTGCCTTCTAGTTCATAACGATTTAAAAGGTTGAGATAACCCAAATGTTTTACAAAGTTGCGCTGCGTTTTGTAAGAAACTTTCTTCAAGTCTTTTATCTCTTCTAAGCGGAAAATTTCGCCCTCAAAAAGAGAAAAAACAATGCTATCGTCTTCCACTTTTAGTTTTGCGGTCAATTCCTCTGTTCCATCAATGGCATAGAGTTTCAATTGCAGGAGATTATCTTTTCCTTTTTCCACCTCATAAGCGTAAACAAAGCTGCGAATAGGCTTTTTGGGATTGGAGAACGGAATGTCGAGGAAAATTTCTTTTTCTCCGATAACCATAGCAAACTGAGGTAGGGTTTCTTGGAATTTGGCAACAGAATCTTCAAACTGTTTTTTCTTCTCAGCATCCGATGCAAACTGTTCAGGAACAGGCAATTTGAATTGGTTGAAAGCCAAAGCCTTGCCAATAATCTTAGTCAAAAACGCATTTTCTTTGTTTTTGGCAATGCCGCTATGCGCGGCAAGAATTGTTTGACGGCTTTGTGCAAGGTAGTCTAGGAGATTTTCAAGAATGAAGTCTTTCCCCTTTTCCAAGCCAAGTTTAATAGCCTTAACAATCAAATTATAAGCGGATTTGTAGTCTCTTTTGGCTAATGCTATAACCGCTCTGCCAAATATAATGTCTCGAATCAATCCCATTGGCGGATCTTGCTCTTTTTCTAACTCTTTTTCAAGAGCGTTATACTCTTTTTCAGCAGCATCAATATCACCAATATTGGCCATCAGCTCTATTTTTCCAACAGTCGCAATTTGTTGCAGCAATGGATTAAAGCTATACATATCTATGATAGTATCCCATTCTTTAAGTGCGGCAGCATTATCACCTGTACCTGCCAATGCTTTTGCTTTTAATTCATGCAAATAGGCATCCTTTTGAGGGGCATTTTCGATGCATTTGTTAGCGGCATCCAATGCTTCATTATAAGCTGCGAGAGAAAGACAATTTTCTATATAAGGTCTGTAAAGTGCAATATCAAACGGAGTATTTTCGGGCATTAATACGTATGCTTTAAGAAAAGCTTGGTTCGCATCTTCGTATTCATCGGCTCTATTTAGTGCGACTGCATATTCAAACTGAAAGCCAAAGTTATTGGGTTCAAGTTCTAATATTTTCTCAAACACACCAGGGATAAGTACATAACTTTGCATCTTATCCAAAATCTGTATTTTAGCAATAGCCGATTCAACATCAAATCCAAGAGAGAGAGCATAATCAATCATGCCTAGAGCTAAATCAAAATCTTCCAAGCCCATGTAAGCAAGTGCCATTCCTTCATAAACATCAGCATTTGGCGTTGCAATGCGTGCAAAGTATTGCAATGCAGCAGATGGATTTTTACGAATGTCCGAAAGTTCATGACGGCCTAAGCCAAAAAGTGCATCATCATCTTGACTGTCAATATAATAAATGGTAGCATAAACATTAGCAGCTTCTTCGTACTTGAATTGCTCATCTAAACTTTTTGCAAATCTTTTGAGATAAGTAATGTTACTTTGGTCTAAGTAAGATGCTTTTGCAAAAGCCCATTCTATGCTTGGCATATCATTAGAGGCTTCTAAAAGTAACTTTTCACCCAAATAATAATAACCAAATCCTTCATCGGGATACAACTGCATTGCTTCTTCCGAAAGCGTATTTAAGTTTTGTAAATCCGAACCAACAAGCGCAGAAGCCAATTTATTTTTCAATTCTGTGAGTTCCATGAATATGAGTTTTAAAGTTAAAAAGAGTTATCATGGATATGTTTTATAACTGTTCATAATAACTCTAAAGCTTTTAAAGGACTAAATTTTTGCTTTGAGTACAATAGCAAGAAGTGGGTGTACTTCTACTCGCCAGGCACCTGAGTTGCTAAAGCTAAATTTTTTGGCACTGAAGTTATAGGTTGCTGTGTAAGCAGGGCTTGTTACTAGTAAGAAAACGACTTCTCCCAATCTGTACGTTTTGGATTCCCAGCCTATTTCTCCTCCAAACCATCCTACTTCAGCAACAACTTTTACTTGCGCGGATACATCCAATGTTGCTTTGATATTAGCGCTAGTGTTTATTATGCCTGAGACTGATTGACCAGCCGCCATTAAGGTCGCATTTATAATAAAATTCGCCTCAATGCCGCCCTCAAGTGTACCTGATGCCTCAACTCCGGCTCTTCCTACCCAACCTTCATAAATTTGCCCCCAACCAATCGTAACCGATGCAGTTGCTCTAATACGGGCATTTCCTGAAACAAGTACCTGGTTTTGAGCACGAGAACCTGTAAGACTTGCATTAGAAAGGGCACCGACATTTCCTCTGATAAAGAACCCCCAACCAATTGGACAGTTGCGCGTACTCCAACTAAAGTTGAAAAATTCTTTTTCGTAAGGCAAAACCCTAGTCGAAAACTCGCCCAATACATCAACAATTTTTTCCTGAATTGTAGGATTTACTATAGGATTGGGTACCGGTGGAACAACAGGAGGAATAACTACTGGAGGAGGCGGTGGCATTGGCGGCAAGCCTGGTAAAGCACCCGTACCTTTTAACCATTTCCAAGTGGCTCCACCCGGATCGACACGACCGTCTACATACCATTTTTGAGTAAGGCGACGTTGCAGGTCGATAATTTGATTATTGGTTAAGCCACCACATTTGCCGTCAATATCTAGTTTACAACCCTTTCTTTCGTTGAGTAGTTTTTGAACTAACTCTACATCTTTAGGGTCATTTTTACCTTTTACGCCAACAGATCCTAAGATAGTATCTCTGGGTGGTTCGGGAGTTGGTTCGGGGTTAGGTTCAGGATTTGGAGTTGGATTTGGCTCTGGATTCGGTTCTATTTTTTTATTTTGCAATTCTTTACGCTCAGCTTTGAGGGCTACAATTTTATTTTCGAGTTCCAAGCGGGCTTTATCCACTTTTTGAGCCATTTCTTTGGTATAGAGTGGGCTGCCGGCTAATTTGTCGGCTAGTCGGTCTGCTTTATCTACCGTATCGCGGAGATCATCTAAAAGGATATTGATTTCTTCTAAAGTCATTGTTATATTAGTTTTATAGGGATTATTACAATTGAATGCCAATAGCTGAAAATAACGTCTCCAGTTCTTTTACAGTGCCTTCAAATTCTTTTTTCTCTTCTTCGGAAACTTTATTTGGTTGATTTTCAATATTTTCATCGTCATCATAATCCTCTTCGTCAGTTTCGTCATCCAAGCTTTCGATAAAGTCCTCTATAAATTGATAGGCTTTGCTATCTTTTACCTTTTCTGCCAAATCTTTATTGAGTACTTCTAGCGCTACAGTCAAATTATTAAAAACAGCTTGAATTACTTTGACTATATCATCAAATTTTCCCGGGTCAGTTTTTATTGCTTTTGCTTCTTTGATTTTGGCCACCAAGTCCTCAATGAATTTTTTAACTGCAGGCGGTAATTCGCTGGGTGTTTCTCCTTTTTTGAAAATTGCAGCTAAGGCATTTTTGATATTAGCTAATTGGACTGCATATTCAAGTACCTTCTTTACTTTTGGCGCTAACTGAGTTTTTATTTTTTCACCTGCAGCACCAAGATTATCTTTCATATCGACAATCTTATTTTTAAGGTCATCTACTACATCCAAAAACTCTTCTTTAGCCTCTTTGTTTTTGATAGCTGCTACAATTGCCTGAATTTTATCTTTAAAGGTGCCTTTAATCTCAGCAATACTTGCTTCGAGCTCTTCCAATAATCCGGCACCAGCGGAATTCGGAGCACCGTCACCCAAGTCCAAATCCAATTCTTCTTCGTCCTCTTCTTCTCCAGCTTCGCCTTCATCTTCAAGTTCTGCATTATCGGCAACAAGAACTTCCAAAATGGTATTGATACGTCCAAAAAGGTCTTCTCCTTTTGTTTGCAGCAATTCGGGTTTCAACCCGCCCAAAGTCAGTTCTATCTTGGCTTTCATGCCCTCTTCGCCGTCATTTTCAAAAGAAATCATTCCACCACCCGATTTTTTCAAAGGGTGTGTTTTTTCTTTCTTCATGCGCTTCATTTCAGCTTTCATTTCCGCCTCTTTTCTGAAAGGGACAGCCACGGTTGTTTTTTTTCCATCGATCTTGTAATCGACCATAACGATTACTGCTTTAGCTTTTTTCCAGGCAGTCTTTTTTTTAAAAGCCTTTATAAAATCGGCTTTGCTCATTTCCTTTAGGCTGTCAATACTTAATTCTTCGGCCATAGTTTTGGGGTTTTAATTGATTTAGTGAATATTTGCTCAAATCTAACTTTTTATGGCAGATTTATAACAGCAATTTTACGAACGGGCACTTTGAATTTACGGACGGGGCATGTTATATTATAAAGACTCAATCCGCCGATATGTACATTTTTGTTATTTTCAATTGCGGGCCAAATATAATCAATTGAAAATAAATAAACAAGTGTCTTTTATTCTTTTTCACTTATATTTACAAATTTTTAAAAAGACCTTCGCTGTTTCATTTATTCTTATTAAATTAAGATTTTTTGTAAAAGTCCCTGCCATAGAATTTAATGGGATTCTTATTTGGACGCAGATTTTTTGTTTACAGGGGGGTAATTTATATTTAAACGAATTTATTATTGTGTATCGTAGCAATAATAACATTTGAACCAAAATCATTTTTTATCAC
>CAINVS010000449.1 GCA_903854205.1 uncultured Bacteroidota bacterium
CTCAACAATATTTCCACGCTGGTAGCTTAGAGGATGGATCTGATTTCTGATAAAATTTGCTTCTGTCGCTGATAATTGCATTATTTCTGTATTACCGGCAATTCAATAAATCCTCTTGGCGCCTTCTTTTCCTGTGAGAAATCATAATCCTTAAAATCAGTCAGCACATTATAAAGCGTGTCTCTTTCAATAGGATGACGGCCCACTTCTTTGATGAGATTGACCAATTCCTCGGTTGTAAGGGATGGGCTTTGTTCTTCAGACCCCGCCATTGTGTAAATTTTGGTAGTATCGTCAATTGTTCCATCGATATCGTCCACGCCAAAGGCAAGTGAAAGCTGCGCCAGTGTTCGTCCGATCATTGGCCAATAAGCTTTTATATGGTCGAAATTATCTAGATAAATTCGACTAATGGCATAGTTGCGCAGATCTTCGATAGCGCTGACTTCAGGCAGATGCGAGAGCTGATTATTTTTATTTCTGAATTTTAATGGGATGAAAGTCTGAAAACCTCCGGTTTTGTCCTGCAATTCGCGCAATTGACGCAGGTGATCCACCCGATGCCAATACTGTTCAATATGTCCGTAGAGCATAGTGGCATTGGATCGTTTGCCCAATTTGTGGAAAATTTCATGCAACTCCAGCCATTCATCGGCAGAGCATTTTCCGCCGGCGATTTGATCTCGGATTTCCGGATAAAAAATCTCGGCACCACCGCCGGGCATTGAGTCCAAGCCTGATTCAATCATCTGACGCATGCCCTCTTCGTAGCTCAATTTGGCTTTTTTGAAGATATAATGGTATTCGACAGGAGTGAGGGCCTTGATGTGCAGTTCGGGACGGTGTTTTTTTATACTCCTGAACAGTTCGGTATAAAAGTCAAAATTTTGTTTCGGCACCACACCTCCGGTGATATGAACCTCCGTAACAGTTTGACCGTCATATTTTTTAATGCTGTCCAAAATCTGCTCTATACTCAGTTCCCATCCTTCATCCCGGTTTTTAATCAGTCGGGAATAGGCACAAAAAGTACAAGTATAGACACAAACATTAGTGGGCTCTACGTGAAAATTGCGATTAAAAAATGTGTTATCGCCATGTTTTTGTTCACGAATATAGTTGGCAAGGGTGCCAAGATAGCCCAAGGGCGCTTTTTCGTAAAGGTAGATACAGTCTTCGTTGCTGATGCGTTCTCCTTTTTCCACTTTTTCCGCAATAAGTCGCAGTGTACTGTCCAGGCTACTTTCGCAAAGTACTGTTTGAATGCTGTTTCTATTCATTTTCAATTGTTAGTAATATTGAATTTGCAAATTTAACAAATTATTTATGCATTAACGTAACAAATTATTATTCTTTCAGTTTTGTAAAAACATAATTTTGAAATAAATTTATAATTTTGTAAAGGTTATTTTTTGTTTTTTTAATGAAATCCCATGAAAAGTAAAATCCTATTTTTTTTACTGCTGATCAGTTATTCAGTAAAAGCGCAGTTCGACAATGTCAGCCTGGAACCTGGTGACACTTTTGCATTTATTCATGCAATAATTACGAATCCCAATAATACTCCTTACGTCGGGGTAGTTATATTTCAGGGCGATAAGCCCTATCATAAAGTAAAGTCAAAAACCGATAAAAAGGGTTTTGTAAAGGCTTCGGTTCCTATTTCAGATACTTATACCCTTTTTTGCGGAAGAACAGAACCGGCTTTCCGCAAAGCTAAAGTCGGTGACTTTCCTTATGTAATTCACGAAGTGAGGACTTATACCCACCGCTTTGTGCAATTTACCTTCAATTATAGAAATCCTGGAGGGATTCCGATTCCCAATGAAAAAGTTGATGTGCGCTGTATCCGTACAGGAAAAATTTATTCAGATACTACCGATGCAAAGGGTCGTGCCATTTTTGAATTGCCATTTGAACCTGTTTATGAAGTGGGTGTAAAATATCATGATAATGTAAAAAACCTGGAAGTGCTCGATGTTAACAAAGAATATAAAGTAATGTCTATGGATTTTACCTGGATGGGCTCAAAAGAAAAGGAGTATAGAGGTTTTTTGTCTGATTCACTGACCAAAGTTGCCTACAAGGCCACGGTTCTGCGAATTGACTCCCTGTTGAAATTCGGCAGTCCGGAACAGATGCTGAAAGAGGATTTGGAAATTCCGATCGATTTTGACAGCACTGCCTGGATTTGTGACATTCTGAAAAAGAAAGCTGCAATTTATAAACAGCAATATCTGCAGGATGCCAATTTTTTTGTTGCCAAAAAGAAAGCGGTACTTGCCGTCCTGAGTAGATTGAACAGTAAATACAGAGATAAAATTATTGTGACGGATATCACAGGTTCGATGTCGCCCTATATGGAACAGGTACTTCTTTGGCATGCTCTGAATTTTGCCGAAGGAATTACAACAAAATATGTGTTTTTCAATGATGGCAATATGACACCTGATGACAAAAAAGTTATCGGAAAAACTGGCGGACTTTATACTTGTCAAGGACAATTCAAAGATTTCTCCATAATTGTGGAGATGATGAGACTAGGGATTAAGGCCGGTTATGGTGGAGATAGTCCCGAAAATGACGTAGAGGCCCTGCTTTCTGCCATTCAAAAAAGAACAAAAGAAGAAATTATTCTGATAGCAGATAATTTTAGTTCAATGCGTGATTTTTCCTTGATAAAATCGCTGCATCTGCCTATTAGGGTCATACTATGCGGCATAGAAAATGGTCAAACAAGGATGAACAGCTCCGAAACTTTTTGGGGAGAGGTAAATGAAGAATATTTGACACTAGCCTACAAAACCGGCGGTTCTATTCATACCCTCAATGAAGATATTTACGATTTGAATAAAATGACAGAGGGTAAAAAAATTATTATAAACGCTGTAGAGTATGTTTTGAACAATGGCCGTTTTCTTCGGTCAAATAATTAAAATATAATTATTTGATCATCATCGTCAATCGGCTGATACAGACCAACTTTCCTTCGGGATTGAAGATTTCAATATTCCAGATATGCGTTATACGGCCCAAATGTACAGGTTTTACAATAGCATCAACATAACTTTCCTCATGTACTGAACGGATATGATTGGCATTGATTTCTAGTCCAACCGGCTGATTTTTGCTAAGATCTTCGATCAATAGGGTAGAGGCCACCGATCCCAAAGTTTCAGCCAATACAACAGAGGCACCTCCGTGCAGAATGCGCATGGGCTGCACCGTTCGGTGGTCAACCGGCATTCGTGCTTTCAGATAATCATCTCCGATTTCAGTAAATACAATGCCCAAATGATCGACTAAAGTATTGTGTGACATAGCCTTAAGGCCTTCAAGATTAAATTCGTGTTTCCAGATTTTCATTACGCTATTGATTTGTGAGTGCAGTAACAATAAAAAATATGGCTGAATATCGCAATTAAATGGATTTTCAGCCATGTTTATTACAAATAAATCTTAACCTAATTTATCAAACTGATAGAGTTTATAACGTTCAATCAGTTCAATCAGCTTTGCCGGATAGCTCTTATCGGTCGCATAACCTGCTTTTTGCAGCCCTTTTGCCCAACCTTTATAGTCGGTCTTTTTGAGTTTGAACAATGCTTCGTAATGTTTTCGTTTCAGAAATTCGGAATGTTCGCGATAGCCCTCTTCGGCGCTTTTATAAGCACGGTAACAATTGCTTTTCAGCGTATAGGTTTTGCCGCTCCACTTACTGCCGCATTTCATCCCGAAATGATTATTGGCCTTTTTTGCCAATTCGCTGCTGCCATAGCCCGATTCAAGAATGCCCTGCGCCAGTTTTATGCTCGCAGGAACACCGGTTCTTTTCATTTCGGCAATAGAAATTTTCTTAAATTTGTTGATGTATTCTACTGCATTTGAGTGTCCTTCAATTTTAATGGAGGAAAGCAGTTTGTCCGAATTATCAACATCATTTTCACTTTCGGAAACAAGTGTCGGTTTCAAGATTTGGCAACTTGTGCCGAAAATCAACAGGAAGGTCAATCCTGCAAGTCTCAGTGCTGTAGTCTTCATCTTAGAGGCTTTTTGAGTGAACAAATCAATTTTACCGGTAACAGCGATTATACTCTTCTTTTTTATCTGAGCCTTAAATTCAGACAGTTTGAATTTGGAATATTTTTTTATTTAAATAGACGCCATTTTATAGATAATGATAGACCACACTTAATTATTGTGTTATTTAAAGTCTTTCTTTAATAAATTACCGGAACATTTTAAAGATGTGATTAATTAATTGCAAAAAGACCAATAAAAAAGATTTTTTTGTACATAACACAAAAAGCAAAACCCGTTGTAACAGATTTTGCTTTAAGATATAATTTAATAAAAAGTCGACAGTTAGTCTTCTTTGATGCGGTAAGTCAGTTTTTCTTCCATAAACTCATGCAATGCAATAGTTGATGGATTTGGCAGACGCTCATAGAATTTAGAGATCTCGATTTGCTCTTTGTTCTCGTGTACTTCTTCCAAGGTATCGGTGGCTGAGGCAAATTCATCGAGTTTGGAATGAAGCTCGCGTTTCAATTCGACCGCAATATGTCTGGCTCTGCTGCCGACGATATTGAGTGCCTCATAAATATTGTAGTTGGCAAGACTTGACAGTCGCGCAACGTCGCGTGCTTCAATGTAAGGGTTGATACCCTGTGCTTTTTGCTTAATTTCGCTCATTTCGCAGGAATTTTATACGCTGATTACTAATATCAAAATAGGATTCGGCTTCTTTTAAATCTGTACTTTTCGGATGTTTTCTATTAAATTGTTCGAACTCTGTGAGTACGGTTTTGTAGCGTTCAATTTGTTTGTCCAAGACACTTTCTTTTGCATAGAAATAGCTGGATTTCAAAATCATGAAGCGGATTATTTCGGCATTTTTACTGTCAGGAAAATCTACCAGCATGTTTTTGAAACAATGGCTTGCAGCCATATAGTCTCTTCTGCGGAAATAACCCTTGGCATTGTCCAAATCTTTCTCTTCCAGTTTTTTTCTCAATTTGTCAATCTTTTCATTGCTGATGCTTACACGCTGACTCCCGGGATAAGTATTGACAAAAAGTTGATATCCTTCAACTGCCTTGTCTGTATCATCCTGTGTTAATCTGAAGTTTGGCGAAAGTTTTTCAAAAGATTCAGCACTCAAAAAAAGTGCTTCTTCAGCCAAGGCACTGTTGGGAAAAGTATTGTAAAACTGTTTAAAATAATAAGAAGACGAAACAAAACTTTTTTGTTTGAAATGTGTCATCGCATAGTGATAATAAACCTTTTCAGCTTTTTCACTAAGTTTGATTATACCCATTAGGTCTTCAAAAAGATATTGGGCTTTTTGATATTCACTTTTACCAAAGTACTCAAAAGCCTTATCGTAGCGGAAATCGACACCCGGGTTTAGTCGGATTTTCTCGAAATTCTCGCGTTTGCAGCCAGTAAATACCAGGGCTGCTAAAAATACCAAAATTAAGTTCCGTATTAACATAACCGCAAATGTAGGGGTTTTTCTGTAAATGTTATTATTAGATCCATTTTTTTTTGAAAGCTGTTGCATTTTAACATTAAAACGTAAGCATAGAGAAAAAAGACTGTTCAACGGCGCTCTTTAAAAAAATCAATCAAAAGTTTTTTACTTTCAAATTCGCCAAGTCCCGATTCTACATCAGTTTTTGGATGGAGACAATTGGGGGCAAGCTTTTTATACCCCCTTTTTTCATCGTCTGCGCCATAAACAATTCTACCCATTTGCGCCCAAGCAGTCGCGCCGGCGCACATCACACAGGGTTCAAGTGTTACATATAATGTACATTCCGGCAGATATTTTCCGTTAAGTGCCTGTTCTGCGGCAGTTATAGCCAATATTTCGGCATGAGCAGTGACATCATTTAGCATCTCTGTCATATTATGTGTTTTGGCTATAATCCTGTTTTGGCAGACGATGATTGCCCCAACAGGAATTTCACCCTCATTATAAGCTTTTTGAGCCTCTTTCAAGGCTTCCTTCATATAGTATTCGTCAGAAAAAATAGAAAACATTGTGAACTTTGGCTCTTTTGTAAATAAATAATTATCCCGATATTATAAACTTTCGTCGAAATAGCAGAAAGGAAGCATTTAAAAAACTTAACTTTGTTGCTGATTTGAGACGCTAACCGATAAAGTTGCGTTTAACTTTGCAAAAATAGACATTCCTTCATGAAAAACGTCAAATCCCTTATTTTACTTTTATTCCTGCTTCCTTCATTAAATATCAATGCACAGGAAGTAGAGGAGATGGATCTGAAAGCTTGTATCAGCTTTGCACTTACCAATAATTTGCAGGTAAGGCAAGCAGAAATGAATATCCGACAGTCCGAACTTTCCCAAAAGCAGGCTAAATGGTCTGTAGCGCCTACCGCCAACGCTTCTTTGCGCCATGGCGGAAACTTTGGCCGTTCAATAGACTTTACGTCATATCAGTATGTAAATCAGGCAACTCATTCTTCTCAGTTTTCAGTAAACTTTGGACAGCCTATTTATATGGGTATGCAGATGCAAAACCGTATTCGTCAGACTTCCATGGATGTTCAGGCCGGAGAAAAAGACAGCGAACAGATAAAAGAAAATGTTGCACTTAGTGTAGCTCAGGCATATCTGACTATATTGCTGACTCAGGAACAGATTGAAGTTTTAAAAGAACAGATCAAAGTCACTGAAGCGCAATATCAACAAACGCTGAAACTCATTAAAGCCGGGACTTTACCTGAAAATAATCGTTTTGACCTGGAAGCACAGATTGCGCGTAATGAACAGGCTGTAGTGAATGCC
>CAINVS010000450.1 GCA_903854205.1 uncultured Bacteroidota bacterium
AAAACTAAAATATGAAAAAGGAGCTATACCTGTATCGGATAGCTCCTAATTTTTATTTTTTTTGTCGGTTAGTAGTGATATTTTTTATAAAAATTTTATCCTAAAAAAGCCGATCAGCACTAAATCTGATCGGCTTTTTATATTAATATCATTTTATATTCGAACAAAAATTTTAATCTGCCGTATTAATACTTGGCACGGTTTTATTACCTAATACAATTATAGAAGAGAAATATATTAGGGAAATCAATTAAAATCAAAAATATTATGAAAGCGCAGGAAAAAGAAAAAAAGAACAAAAGAAGAGGTTTGATAGTAACCTTTCTTTTCCATGGAGTACTCATTGCAATTGCATTGATACCATACACTCAATATATCTATGAAACCGAGAGCACTGATATTGAGCTTGCTGAAAATCAACCTAAAAAAATATATACTGAGCTCAATACAGAGGTTGTCATGAGTCATACTACCAGTAACAGCAGCTCCCGCAGCAGTTGTCAGCCGCTGCCGACTACAGAGCCTGATCCGAAACCAAGTGCTGAGGAACCAAAAGAAGTTGTTACAGAAGAAAATATTGTGACAGAAACCGTAGTTGTTCCTGAAACACCCAATAATAATGAAAATTTCATTCCAATTCCACTGCCTTTTCCTTTTCCTTATTTTGGAAATCCAAATGGCAACGGTAACGGAGGTAACGGCAACGGCAATGAAAACCTTGGGGGTAACGGCAACGGAGATCATGGCAACGGTACCTGGGGCAATGACAATGGCAATGGCAAATTCAGCAGAAAAGTAATCAGCAGACCTGAAGCTGAACTGAAAACTATCACCAAAAAAAGAGGTACAATGGTAATCCGTTTGGCTATCGACAGAGATGGTAAAGTATTGGACAGCAAATACATGAAAGAACTTTCCAGTATTAAAGAAGATAAATTGGGTAAAACCACTGCCAAAGTTGCCTTGAAATACAAATTCGACCGTGACTACAAAGTAGCTGAAATTCAATACTGTAATATCACCATCATTTTCGAAGAATAAACTGCCTAAGTTTTCTCATCATAATTCCTTTTGGCCGCGACTTTTTGAGTTGCGGCTTTTTTATTGTAACTTTACAGCTCAATAAATACCGAATATGTCAAAATCTATAAGTCCCGAATACCTCAAAACAATTCTGCTCCCAAGAGGATATAAATTGGACAGCAGCGGAGAATTTCCAATTTACTGGAAAAGAATTGATCAGAACGATACCAGAAGTAAATATGCCTTTTCGATTGTCACCGCTACCATGCACAGTCACTCTTTAAGAATAGAGGGCTTGAATGAACCCAGGCTCAACAATGAAATCAAAGCAGGTAAAATTGTCCTTGAAAAAGAAGAGGATATCGAAAATCACAAAGAAGTAATTTTTGAAACTACTTTGGATTCCAGAGGAAAATTCGAAGTCATCCTTGAATTTTTCGAAAAGCAGATTGCAGTTATTGGTACTGAACCTATTTATACAGATTTATATAAATCTGCGTTGAGAAATATTCAGTTGATAGTTGAAGCTGCCAATCAAGTGGATATGGAGGATTAGATTCCATAATAATATTTAACAAAAATGCCTTCGAAAAAATCGAAGGCATTTTTTATTTCGGCAAAAACAGTCAATAAAATGAAAATGATTCTATTCAGCAATCAGCAAAAATTTATTTTTCTTGCCGTTTTGAAGGAACATATATTTACCATGAAGCAGTGAAGAATCTTTAACAGACAAATTTTCATCGGTCACTTTTTCAGTATTAATGGCAATGGCACCGCCTTTTATTGCTCTACGCACATCACTTTTCGATTCAAGACTGACATGTTTTCCGGCCAATAAATCGGCAATGTTTATTCCTGAAACCAATTCAGATTTTAAAACGGTTACAGTATCAAGCTCTTCGGAAATGATTGACCATTCTTTCTCCGTAAAGCTTTGAAGGAAAGAAAGTTCCAATTTTGGATTAAAGGCAATTTCCGTCGCTTTAATCACGCCATCCAAAGCTTCTTTTCCATGAATTCTTTCTGTCAGCTCAGCTGCCAATAAGCGTTTCATCGCATTTGGATTTGCAGCATGTTCTGTTTCCAATGCTTGAATTTCCGGACGGCTTCTCAAAGAGAAGATGCGGAACATCTTGGTCAAATCTGCATCTGAAATATTCAACCAGAACTGGTAAAATTTGTATGGAGAGGTCATCTCGCCATCCAACCAAATATTGCCTTCTTCGGATTTACCGAATTTTTTTCCGTCGGAACGGGTCAACAGCGGGCAGGTAAGGCCGTAGCCTTTTCCGCCGGCTTTTCTAATCAGTTCAGTACCTGTGGTGATATTTCCCCACTGATCTCCGCCGCCCATCTGCAAAATACAATTGTGCTGCAGACAAAGATGTTGAAAATCGTAGCCCTGAATTAATTGGTATGAAAATTCAGTAAATGAAATACCTGACTCAGATTCGATACGGTTTTTGACCGATTCTTTGCTGAGCATATAATTAACGGTAAGATTTTTTCCGATATCGCGCAAAAACTCAAAAATGCTCATGTTTTTGTAGAAATCGTAGTTGTTGATCATCACAGCTGCATTGTCGCCTTTAAAATCGAGGAACAAAGCAAACTGCTGTCCCTGCTTTTCAATGTTGCGTTCCAATGTACTGTAATCGAGCAGGCTGCGCTCCTTGTCCTTTCCGGATGGGTCACCGATACGACCGGTTGCACCCCCTAAAAGCACAATAGGTTTGTGCCCTGCAAGCTGTAAATGCTTGAGCAGCATAATGCTGACAAGATTGCCGATAGTCAGAGAAGCTGCAGTTGGATCGAAACCGATATAGCCTTTAATCTGACCCTTGGCCATTTCTTCATCGAGACCGGGAGACATGTCCTGTAAAAGCCCGCGCCATTGAAGTTCTTCAATAAAACTCATAATGTTTGTGTATAAATGCTAAAATTTTAATGCTTTTGAATGTTGCCTTATAAGATCAAAGCGGTAAGAAAAGCCCAAAAATAAGAATAGTGCAGCTTTAATCTAAACTCTAACAAAAAAAAATAAATGTTTTGTTCCCAAACAAGTAAAATCAAAAAAGACTATAAAAATTTATAAACTACAATTACTTTGGTTAACATAGATTTGAGACGGCCAAAACTTTTTTTATAAAATTTGATTTTGCTTAAGCGTTAAAACTAAATATATTAATATGTTTTGTAATTTTACATCTTGATCTGCCCCTAAGTTTTTCCAAAAGTTTTCACCCTAAATATTGATAACAAAAAACGAAGAATTCGATGAAGCTACTTTACACCACTTTACTATTTACTTTTTTTACCAGCGCTGCCTTCACTCAAAAAATTACTGACCCTTACAGTAATATCCTGAGAAGCCCTAGCGGACATATAAAATGTCTGACCATGGAAGCAGACGACTACAATCGTGCTCTATATCCCGAAAGAGGACGTTTGGAAGAATTTGAACGTTGGCTGGCTCCACGCATTGAGGAATACAAACGTATGCGGGAAGAAAATCCCAACCGTTTCCCTCCTGTTCTAACAATTCCGGTTGTGGTGCATGTCATACACAATGGAGATGCATTAGGCGCGGGAGAAAACATCAATGATGCACAGGTGTTTTCCCAAATTCGAGTCATGAATGAGGACTTCAGACGAATTTTAGGCACTCCGGGTTATAACACAAATGCCGTAGGTGCTGATGTGGAAGTAGAATTCTGTATGGCACAGACAGATCCTTTTGGCCAGCCGACTAACGGCATCAACAGGGTTTTGCGCCCGGAAGCATCTTGGACTTCAATGGCCTCTATTGACGGAACTTTAAAGCCTGCTACAATCTGGCCCCCAAACGAATATCTTAACATGTGGTCTATCCGCTTTAGTGGAGGCATGGCCGGAACTTTGGGCTATGCGCAATTTCCTGACGCTTCAGGACTGGGCGGTATGCCTGCAAGTGGCGGAGCAGCAACTTCTGATGGAGTTGTAGCTTCTTTCGATGCCTTCGGTTCACAAGCGTATGCCGCAGGCACTTACAATCCCACCTACAATTTGGGGCGAACAATGACTCATGAGGTTGGACATTGGCTGGGCCTAAGGCATATTTGGGGTGATGGCCCCTGCAGCGTTGATGATTTTTGCAATGACACCCCAATTTCTGATGCGGCCAATTTTGGATGCCTAAATACAAACAGTTGTATCGATCCTGCACCCGATCCAAGAGATCAAGTAGAAAATTATATGGACTATTCCGATGATGCCTGTATGAATATTTTTACAGGCGATCAAAAAACTCGTGTGAGAACTGTTATGACAATTTCACCAAGAAGGATGTCATTGACTTTGTCCAATAAATGTCAGCCGCCTAGACCGACTATAGGATTCACAACAGACCTGACTACAGTGACCGAAGGAACTGACTGTAATTTCCAGGATATAGTTCTTACTTTAAATATTTCAATGGCTCCTTCTGCAGCTGCAACAGTAACATTTAACAGCAGCGGAACAGCTACAGGTGGCGGAATGGATTATAGTTTTACACCTGCATCAGTCGTTTTTCTTGCAGGTTCAACAGCAAACAGAACAGTAACTGTTCGTATTTACAATGACGGACAGGTAGAAGGTATTGAAAATCTTACAATCGCATTCACTGTTACAACAGTTGGTGATGCAGTAGCAGCTACCGGAGATTTGAGAGACCATACGATAACAATAAATAACGATGACTTTGCTCCTTCTCCAACCACGAATACTACAATTCTTTTGGCTGATTTCAATACTGGTTTCAATGGATTCACTACAACAGGAAATGCAGGTTCAGACCGATTTGTATTGGGTACAGCAGCAACAGCCTCCAGTCCATTCTGGACAGTACAAAACACAAACACTTCACAGTTTGCATATACGAATGACGACCGTTGCAACTGCAATAAAAATGCAGATCGATTAATATCCCCTGTCTTTAGCCTGGCTGGTTATACAAATGCTTCTTTGAGCTTTGATCATGCTTTTGCCGGAGCTGCCGGAGAAACCGGGTTGGTACAAATTTCTACCAATGGCGGGACTTCTTATACAACTTTACAAACATTGACAAACACCAGTACAAATTTGGGGGGCGGCGCAATCAGCAGTCCTTGGGTCAATAACAATATTATCAGCCTTAATGCTTATTTGGGCCAAACAAATTTGCTTATTCGTTTTCAATATGCAGACGGCAACGGATGGTTTTATGGACTTGCAGTTGACAATATTAAAGTTTTCACCACAGTCCCTACTCAGGTACAACCTATTGTCAATATTCTCAACAAAGACTTCCATCAGGTCCGTTCCAATGAAACTACACATTGGTTTGATCCGGCTACTTCCAGAGTAATGGGTACTATTGTCAATACTTCGACATGGAATTACAATTGTACTTCAATGGAAGTTAATCGCGATCAGGTTACAGCGGGGGCGACAACAGTTCCATTCTGGAATGCTATTCCTGCTGACCGACTTATGGCAAAAACATTTTATGTAAGTCCGGCCAATAACACTCCTACAGGCACCTATAATGTTACCTTTTATTTTACAGCTGCAGAAATAACAGCTTGGGAAACAGCTACCGGCAAATCAAGAAATAATTTAAAGATTATAAAAGTAGCCAACAATCCGATCTCAGTTGTTAACTCAGGAAATTTCAGTACTTATAACATACAAATTGTTCCGGCAACACTTGGAACATTTGGTACAAACTTCACACTCACTGCAAGTTTTTCCAGTGGATTTTCCGGATTTGGATTCGGTGACCCTGCTCTGATCATTCTTCCTGTCGAATTGCTCAGTTTCAAAGGGGTAAGGGAAGGCCGTAAGGTTAGGCTTTTATGGGAAACAGCTACAGAAAACAATTCAGATTATTTTTCCCTTGAACATTCTCCAAATGGTTTGGATTTTACCGAAATTGCAAATGTTAAAGCAGCAGAAAAAAGTAGAGAATCCAGACAATATAGGCATTTGGATCAAAATCCTTTTAAGGGTTACAACTACTACCGACTGGTGCAGGCAGATAAGGATGGTACTAAAACCAATTCACAGGTCATAAGTTTTGACATGAGCGAAGAAGTTGGCCCACCCATGTCTATTTATCCTAATCCGGCCAGTTCAGTTCTAAATATCAATTTTGATACGCCTTATAATTCTGAGATGTCAATTGACATTATAGATGCGGTTGGAAAATCTGTTGTCAAACAACAGGGATTGCCTGTTGAATTTGGCAACAACAATTTCCAATTGAACATCAACGATCTTGCTCAAGGTATTTATATTATCAAAATCACTCAGGGACCAAGTGTTCATACTCAAATTTTCCTGAAAAAATAAACAGCTAAGTCTGTTCCTGATGGGTTGCTTTGTAAAAGGGAGCCCATTTTTTATTTGTAAAAGAATGTTTTTACTGCTAAAACCAATAAAATACTTCCCCAACATTCCCTATCAATAAACAAAAACAGATTATGGAATTTTTATACACAATTGCCGCTTTCTTATTCTTTTTTAATATCAACTGTTTCGCTCAGGCTGAAAAAAATTTTGGCCAAATCATCCTAATTGGCAGAGAACCTAAAACTTATGGACAGGTCTAACAAAAATGAGCGGTCATCGAAATTAGGCAGATTGCTCTGAAATTACCTGAGCATCTTTTATCATAAATTTTTTATAATTCGATTTTAGACTCAATGTTTTCAGGATAGCTGCTACCCTTTCCTCATGAGTATCAGTGATGAATATCTGTCCGAAATCTCTTTTGAGCAAAAGATCAAGAAGCTGACTCACCCTTGTGGCATCGAGTCTATCGAAAATATCATCCAATAAAAGTAAGGGCGGAATATTCAGAAATTGTCTCAAAAACTCATACTGAGCCAATTTCATGGCCATTAGAAAAGACTTCAGTTGCCCCTGTGAAGCAAAACGCTTTAATGCCTGTCCTTTTATTTCCAATTCAAGGTCATCTTTATGAATCCCTTTATTGCTGCGTTGCAAAATAATGTCTTTTCTACGTGATTCCAGCAGCAGCATTTCAAAATCAGCCCCCTGAAGCTGAGACGTATAGCGCATTTCAACTGTTTCTCTTTCACCGGAGATCGCAGCATAGCAGGTCTGAAAAATAGTGGTCAGCTTCTCAATCAGTTCAGTCCTTTTATTAAAAATAAATTCGGCCGGTTTCAGTAACTGAGCATCATAAATATCCAATAATGAGGGATCGGGGGAATGATGATCATCGGCTGCTCTAAGCAGGGCATTGCGCTGTTCCAAAACCTGATTGTACAACATTAATTGCTGCATATATTCAGGATCTAATTGAACCAAACAAAGATCCAAAAACCGTCTTCTTTCCTCCGAACCCTGCATGATAAGCTGTATGTCATCCGGAGCAATAATTACAAGGGGCAGCAAACCTACATGTTCTGAGATGCGCTTATAAGGGATCTTATTTCTTTCAATCTGCTTTTTACCCCTCAATTTGTATTTTACGACAATATCCTCGCCTTTTCCCTGTCTGTTGAATTTTCCCTGTAATCTGAAAAAATCTTCCCCTGTTCTCACCAAATTCTGATCGCTTGACATAAAATGGCTTTTACTAAGACAAAGCACATGAATTGCATCCAACAAATTGGTTTTGCCCATACCATTTTCCCCCACAAAACAGTTCAGTTGCGGGGAAAGCTCAAGGGTCTGCAGCTCATAATTTTTAAAATTAGTAAGACTCAAAGTCTCGAGATACATTTCGGATATTGCCATTTGACAAAGATAAATAAAACAAGCAGAACAGAAGCAGAAACAAATTCTAAAATGTTTTCAAATTCTGTTATTGTCAATAAACAATTTTATCCAATATTCGGTCTAAGTGAAAGCTGAAATTTAATTCAGAAATCCAACAACGAAAAGGCCGATTAGTATGCAGACTAATCGGCCTGTTTGTTTATCAAAATATTATCTTTTTAATCTTTTTTATTTACAGGGGATTTGGGTTTAAGCAAAAACTACATCCATTGCAGCGCAGATTTTAGCAGTTGCCTCTTCCAAAAGTCCCTCGGAATGAGCTGCTGAGATAAAACCTACTTCGTAGCCGGAAGGTCCCAGATAAACATTTCTGTCCAATAATTCCGAATGCAGGATTTTGAATTTGTCCATACTTTTAGGGTCAATCTGCTCTGCCGAACTGATCGTTTCTTTAGTAAAGGCAATCCAGAAAATTGAACCTACTGTTGGAAAGCTGACCTCATATCCTTTCATACTGCAATAATCTTCCAGACGTTTTACGAAGCGTTTGGTTTTAGCCTCCATTTCTTCATAAAAACCTGGGGCCAACAATTGCGAAGCAGAAGCAAAGCCTGCAGCCATTGCTACAGGATTACCGGAAAGAGTTCCGGCCTGATAAACAGGACCTTCAGGAGAAACACTGCCCATAATGGCAGCACTTGCAGCATAAGCCCCTACCGGCATTCCTCCACCGATTATTTTACCGTAAGTTACGATATCGGGTTGAATGCCATATAAGCCGGCAGCACCTTCAAATCCGACGCGAAAACCGGAGATAACTTCATCAAAAATGAGTAATATATTATATTTGGTACAAAGATCACGAAGTTCCTTCAGATACGCTTTTGTCTGCAACAGCAATCCATTGTTCGCCGGAATAGGTTCAATAATAACACAGGCAATATCAGGCGATGCTTCAATGAAAAGCTTTTCAACTGCCCCTGTATCATTTAAAGGCAAAACAATTGTTTCCTTGGCAAATGCCTCAGGAATACCCGCACTGGTGCTAACTCCAAAGGTAACAAGCCCTGAACCTGCTTTTACCAACAGTGAATCTACATGACCGTGATAACAACCTTCAAATTTCAATATTTTGCTTTTTCCTGTAACACCGCGTGCCAAACGAATGGCAGACATTACAGCTTCTGTACCTGAGCTCACAAAACGCATTTTTTCGATAAAACGATTATTATCCAAAAGGAGTTTTGCTAATTTATTTTCATATCGTGTAGGCGTTCCAAAAGAGGTTCCATTGGAGACTGCCTCGATAATTGCTTCACGGACTTCAGCGTTGTTATGGCCTAAAATTAGCGGGCCCCAGGAACAGCAAAAGTCGATAAAACGGTGATCATCTTCATCCCAAATATAGGCACCGTCGCCTTTTTTGATAAAGAGCGGACAACCGCCAACAGATTTGAATGCACGAACCGGTGAACTCACACCGCCCGGAAAATATTGTTTTGCCTCAGCAAAAAGCTGTTCTGATATCTTTCTTTCCATGATAATTGTTGAATTTAGCGAAAAACTAATCAAAAATATTAGTAGGAGATCAATTGTCCTAGTTTAAGGTACTTACTTTTGTAAACCCGGTTTCTAAACTTTATTCTCTTCTTTGCCATCTGCATGTCTTGCAAAACGGCCTTTATCACGGGCATGTACCTGATCATAACGAGGCCATGGCCATCCGCCAAACTGCGTAGCATGATAATCGTCAAAAGCCTGTTTGATTTCTTCTTTGGTATTCATTACAAATGGTCCGTACTGCATCACCTGTTCATTGATAGGGCGACCCTGCAACATTAAAATACCGCACTCTTTATCACCATTTTGCAGAACTACATCTACATCCGATTTTAACTGAATGAGATGATAATGCTGAATGTCTTTTCCTGCAACATTTAAAACATTTCCCTGATAGAAATAGATAATTCTATTGATTCCCGGCAGTGTTTTAGGGAGAGTCCAACTTGCACCGGCTTCCATTTTGATATTCCAAACGGCAACAGCATTATTGGTATCGGATGCCCATGAATTGGGCGGCGGAGCTAATGGTTTCTTATCAGAAATAGCGCCTGCTATAACTTCAACCAAAGTTTTTTTACCGGATGCATCGCTGTAATTGTGCAGTGGAATATCCTCGCGCCAAAGCATTGTAAAATGAGGTGCTGCCATTTTATTTTTCTTGGGAAGATTGAGCCAGATCTGGAAAAGTTCCATTGGATTATCTTCCTCTTTTTTGATCAGAGGAAACATTTCGGAGTGCTGAACACCTCTTCCTGCCGTCATCCATTGAACATCTCCGTCGCCGTAACGTCCTGCAGCTCCCATAGAATCTGCATGATCTACCAAACCCTTTCTTACGACAGTGATGGTCTCAAATCCGCGGTGAGGATGTCCGGGAAAACCCGGAACAACCTTTCCATGGTACATTCTGAAACCATTTTTTATAATAAAATCATCTCCAAGATGACGGCCTTTCAGAAAGTCTGTCTCAGGGCCCATTTGCTCATTTCCTTTGGGAAATTCATCTTCATGATGCACACAAAATAGAAAAGGATCAGCTGTTTCCCATTGAAAACCAAGTGCTTTTACGGTGATAATCGGATTCATATTTTCTTCTTCTTTTTCAATCTCTGAATTTTTGGTTCTGCCGCTCGCAGTTGCAAAAGGCAAAGCCAGCATTGCGCCCAGTCCCAGACTTAATCTGCCAAGAAAACTGCGGCGTTCTAGTTTTTTGTCCATACTGTTCAAATTAATAATCAAATTAAATGTACAAACATTGAATATAGGAGATGGTTTATTTTTCGTCCAATTTTTTATCTAAAGCTTCAATTCTTGTTTTCAAAGTTTTTATTTCTTTTTCCAACGCATAACGTTGAGTCGGTTTCATAGAAGAGCCGCCAATATTAAGTCTAGATTCAGCTAATTTTAGTTTTGCAATGAGTTCTGCTCGTTTAGTCTTCAATTCCCATTCACTGCCATTATCCAAAAGTTCTTCTTCTGCCAATGCTTTATCATTCTTTTCAATTTCTGTAAGCCGATCATTGATTTCTTTTTTGCGGTTCAGGATTTCACTTTCCCTAGCTTCTGAAAGGTTATTGCCTGTAATTTTGCTATCAACAATTTCCAACTGCATATTTTTCAACTCCTTGCGAATTTTAAATGATTCCAACTCCAATTCTGTCTCAGAGGAGGCTGTCTCAGATGATGTGTTCGTAACTCTGCCGCCGGGGCCCTATGTGCCGCCTTGGCTCCAGTCTGGACATGAGGATGTGGATGATGATGATCTTGAGGATAGGACGCTCTACATGGACGGCCAAGTCACCGAGGACGGCGGGGAGAGAGAGATAGACAGAGACAGAGGAGGCAGGAGAGACAAAGAGGGAGAGATATACGACACGGTGCACGAATACTTTTTGGCGCAGAAGGAGGAGGCAGCAGCAGACGCGCAGCTGCGCGCTCAGGTAGAACACGCTCGTGAGTTCAACACGAGCATGCCGACTGCTAGAGGCGTCAT
>CAINVS010000451.1 GCA_903854205.1 uncultured Bacteroidota bacterium
CCGAAACCCATATCCAGTTGACAATATAATGCAATCAAATCTGCATTCCTTTGGTATGCTGATGAAAGAAAGGACGTTTTCGAGCGGGGATTATAGGTTTAGCTTTAATGGGAAAGAGAAAACGGATGAGATAAATGGGGAAGGAAATGAAATGGACTTTGGAGCAAGGATATACGATGGCAGATTGGGACGTTGGATGAGTGTTGACCCGAAAGCAAGTTCATTCCCTTGGCAATCTCCATACGCTGCATTCGATAATAATCCGATTTTAAAGAACGACCCTACTGGAGAATCAGGAGAAGTAACGATTAACGAGCAATCAAAAACTATTACGGTAACATCTAACTTGACTTTGTATGGTGGAGCGGCAAGTGCTGCTTTAGCTAAGAGTACAGCGAAAGACATTCAAGATAAATGGAATGCCGCAGGAGGAAAAGTTAAGATTGATGGTGTTGAATACAAAGTTCAGTTTTCTGTTACAGGTTCTTATGATGAAAATTTAACAGCAGGCGACATATCTAAAAACAAGGACATTAAAAATAATTACATCCGAGTTGAAGAAACTGTAGCAGGTAATATTTCTTATATGGATGATGCAGGTTCTAATACTGGCTATTATTTATTGAACAATATAAAGTCCGATGGCTCAACAACAGAAGGTCATGAATTCGGACATGGCTATGGTTTAGAGCATCCTGAGGATGGAGATTTAAGAGGAGAAGGACAACCAGGTATAATGGCTGCAAGAGGAACATTAGTTGACGGTCAATATCAATACAATCCTAAAGCTAAGGCAGGAGAAGCAGGAGGTACAATTAATCCTGAAAAGAGAAAGGTTACATCAGGCGACATTAAAAACTTAGGGCTCGATAAATTGAAATATGATAAAAATGGAAAAGCTAATTTAGGCAAGCTGACAAATACACACCATGAAAAAACTAAATAGTATTTTATGTATTGTAATAATGTTTTCGTGTGGAAATGTTCTAAATAATCAGCAAAACTACAGGTTAGAAAACATTGTAGGTAAATGGCTCTTAACTGTGAAGCAAGTTAATTATCCATCTTTAATTTTTAGTTCAGACTCTACAGCAATCTTTAACAGTATGGGCGATACAGTATATAGATATAAATTTTATATTGATAAAACGGAATTAGTATTGAGAGATATTAATGGTAAAACTACAAAGGATAAAATATTGAAGGTGGATAGTGATAGTTTGATTTTTGAAACATTAGCCGATAATAAGACAGTTCAGAAATATTGTAAGGCACATAAAAAATAATTTTTTTATTGACAACAAAAACGCCAAGTAAAATGCTTGGCGTTTTTGTTTTATAAACTATGTGGGTCAATAGTTTTGAGTTCAGTAATGTTTTGAAAATCTTTGATGTTATGAGTTATTATCGTAAGTTCGAACACAATAGCAGTAGCGGCAATAATAGCATCAGGCAATTTGGTTTTGTGTTTTTTGCGAATGCGAATACTTGTATCAACAATATTATTTGTTAAATCTAATACAGTAGCATCATTCATAAAATTTGTAAGCATTTAGTAATGCTCATCAGAAGCATTAAAACCAAGCACTGACCCAGTAGTTGTTTTCTCTGCACAACTTTCTGCAAATCTTACTTATACTTTCCCTAACGGAACAAAGTCTACAGAAACGAAAAAAGGTACAAAATTAAATACATCAACAACAACGACTAAATCACAAACTTCATCGGTTCAGGTAGGTGTAAGTGTTGGTGCTAAAGTAAAGTTTTAATTAATTTTTCGAGTCACAGTTCATATGGACAAAATAAAATTGTTTATTAAATTCCTTAAAGTTATACCCGCATTGGTTTTCATAGGCTTTTTGATTCCATTAATGTCAAACTATAGCATTACGAGTTATGATATAAGAATTTACCTTTCGTTATTCTCCGCTATAATTATCTTAATCCTATTATTTGTCAATCAGGTTTATTTCGCAGTTTTTACGGAAATCGTTTTTTTAACTGGCACTTTTATGGGTTTATTAATAACGAGTGTGACGAACTCGACCCGATACGGTTTGATTATCTTTGGGATTGACCTTGCGATTACTATTCAGCCACTATTTTTGTTCTTATTACTAGCCCACACCATTCTGAATTTCGAGAGCGTTAAAACAGCATTTAAATACCTGAAAAAGTTTTATAACGGGGAATAATGGTAATGATAATTAAATTAAGACAATAGTTACAAAATATAGAATACCTTGATATTGGTAATGTATCCGAAATCACTTAATAAAAATGGTATCGAATAGCCCTTTAAAAGCAACGGTTACATATATTCACCACACACTCTGCAAAGCTTTCCCCAAAGCATCCTTTAGTTTTTTCTTACCAATAAAGGCATCAAGCACGGCATAAAATGCCTTTTTCTTTGAAACGATTTTTAGTAGAAACGGCAATTCCTTTTTCCACGTTAACGGCCATGTCGCATTCGTGGACTATCTCGCACGAAGGAGCCACGCATCTTTCCGTCATTGGTTGATTGGGAGATTTCGAATTATAAAACTTAAAACATACTTTAATTCCGGAATAATA
>CAINVS010000452.1 GCA_903854205.1 uncultured Bacteroidota bacterium
AAAGTAATCAACCTTTATTTTAAAGTTAAACTATTAAATATAGTAATTTTAAAATGGAGGCAAGGATGCTTCGAATGGACGAATTCAACAAAGTTAGAAAAGAATTTTTTGTTAACAAAAAATCAATTTACAAAATTGCTCAGGAATATAATCGATCCTGGGCGACAATCAATAGCATCGTTATTATTCCTGAACATAAAGTTGAATTACCCCCTGTTTCAGGGGCGATTGCAGTTTTAAATAATAGATAAAGACTTTTCTCAACGAGATTTTTTTTAACAGTTGGCACGGTATTAGCTTTAATAATATTGACCAAGTGAAACCAAAAGGGATCGTTACATGAAAAACCTTATCTCACCAGAAACACTTGCTTTTTTTCAACAGGACCCGACACCACTTAAAGAAATTGTCGATTTTTTAGACACAAATCCTACAATTACTACAGCTTCTCTTTGTAAAGTAACAGGAATTCCTCCTCGAAAAATCCACGACTATAAATATCTAAACAAGAAAAATAGCATTTCTAAAAAAAATAAAACTGAAATTATCCCGCAAGGGGCCACTAAAAAGCAGTCTAGATATAGTGCGACCGACAAGTTTTCGTTAATAGAAAAATATTTAATAGCCAGCGACAAAGAAAAAACTGAGCTGCTTAGAAAATATGGAATTTATCAGTCGGATATAAATAACTGGAGAGCATTAGCAAAAGAAGCTTCGCTACAGGCGCTAGGAAAAAGAAAAATAAGATCTGATAAGAAACCAGATGAGCAGTTAAAAATAGAAATGCTTGAGGGAGAACTTCGAGACCAAGAAAAAACTACTGCAAAGCTGTCGGCGCTTCTGGTTTTGCAAAAAAAAACTTTCGATATGTTAAGAAGAAACGACTAAATCTAACGATTGAAGAAAAAAAAGACTTAATTCAAAATTGTGACGATGCTTTGCTGCAAGAAATTACGCAGAAAGAATTTTTATGTTCAGTCGGAGTAGCTGAAAGAACATTTTATTTCTGGAAGAAAACTTCGGCAGAAACAACTAAAACGAGAGGGAGAAAGACATCGCCCTTAAATAAATTAACAAAAAAAGAAACCGATGAAGTAAAAAATATTTTACTAGATAAAACCATGTCGGATCTTTCTCCGCGAGAAATTTATTATAAGATCATGGATGAAGACAATAAAATAATTGCATCAGTTTCAACTTTTTATAGGGTTGCAAGACGAGAAAATTTATTAATCAAGAGGATTAAAACAAGTCCAGAGACACCTCTCAATAGAGAAATGCCACATCTCCTCGCAACAGGTATTAATCAGATTTGGTCATGGGATGTCAGTCAAATTTCATCAACAATTAGAAATCAACGATTCTATCTTTACGTCATCGTCGATATCTGGAGCAGACTGGTCGTTGGATGGACCCTAGAAGATCATGAGAAGACAGAATATGCCGTTAAAATGTGGAAGGAGGCCTTAGAGCTGCAAATGGTATCTGGAAAAAATTTAACGAACCACAAAGACAATGGAAGCATTATGCGATCGGGTGAGATGATTAAGTTCGTTAGAGATGCAGAAATGATTGACTCTTATTCAAGGGCCGGAGTTTCCGATGACAATCCTTTTTCAGAAGCATTGTTTCGAACAATAAAATATTTTAGGGATTTCCCAAATAACTTTGATAATGTTGAAATCGGCAGAATCTACTTCAAAAATTATTTTAACGAATACAACTACATCAATAGACACTCGGGAATACAGTTTCTAACTCCGGCACAACGACATTATGGAGAGGAGAAAAAAATATTAGAAGTACGAAATCAATTAGTAGAAAATTTTAAAAATAAAAATCCACATAGATATTCATCAAAGGAAAAAAAATATTATCCAATTATTGAGGTAAATATAAATTAAAAAAATAATTTGACGAACAAGTTAAGCTTATTCTAGGATAAAAAAATCTCGTAAGAAAAAAGTTTTTCAACTTGTTCAACAACTGCATTAATTACTGAAACATACCGAAGATACCTGGGTTAAGAAATCTGCTATAGTGAAATAGAAGACCGTGAAATAAAGCGTCAGCACCAGCTGAGAGAGTCGGCAAATCTCGGGGCCATCGAGAGAATGGACTGAAGCCGAGAGGCTTCAGGGTATCACCAAGATAGTAACGAGAACTCTTTCGTCGAAGTTTCACGAAGCAGCAAAAGCCGATAGGTTTTTGATGATTTGGGTTTATAAGAAAGAGCGGAAGGCTTCAAAAAATCGGGATTGGTACCGATTACGATAGAATTTCTGCTAAACTTTGAAAATCCTCAGGCCGAATTTGAAGGGCCAACACTGAATTCGATGATTTGAGA
>CAINVS010000453.1 GCA_903854205.1 uncultured Bacteroidota bacterium
AGATATGATGCAGGATCCAAACATAAATTTCTACACAACTCAGGCTGCATTTAATAATTACTGGGCAAACCGTCCAATGGAGAAAGGAAAAGGCTATAAAGCGTTCAGACGTTGGGAAGACTATATGACCCCCAGGGTGTATCCCAGCGGAGATTTAAGCTTGCCATCTCAAACCTATGACAATTATCAGGAATGGCTGAATGCTAATCCAAATGCCATGGCTCCTTCTTCAATATCGGGAAGCTGGTCACTGATGGGACCAATTGGAAAACCTAATGGTGGCGGTGCAGGTAGAATAAATTTTCTAAGATTCGACCCGACAAACTCAAATATCATGTACGCCGGTGCACCCGATGGTGGCTTGTGGAAAACATCAAATGGGGGTACTTCCTGGAGTACCAACACAGATTTAATGTCGGTTATTGGATGTAGTGACATAGCGATTGATCCGACTAACACGCAAAACATGTATCTTGCTACCGGCGATGGGGATGCTGGAGATTCATATAGTATGGGTGTATTTAAATCGACCGATGGAGGACTGACCTGGAATTCGTTACCCAATATCAGCTGGACAAGAAGTCAGGCAAGGACCATCAGCAGAATCCTTATTAATCCGACGAATCCACAAATTGTCATGGCATTCGGAAGTTCAGGAATTTGGAGAACTACAGATGGGGGCACAACATGGACACAGCCGACTGGTACTTTTAATGGGATAAAGGATGCAGAATTTAAACCGGGTGACCCTAATACTGTTTACGCTGCTGGAACTGTATTTAAAAAATCGACAGATGGCGGTGCTACCTGGACAACCATAACAACCGGTCTTACCGGAATAGCCCGTATGGCAATTGCCGTTACTCCTGCCAATACTGCCTATGTTTATGTGTTGGCGGCAAAATCCGCTGATAATGGATTTTTGGCTGTAATTCGCTCAACAAATAGTGGTACAAGTTTTACAAGCAGAATGGCATCAACTGCAACCAACAATATTATGGGTTGGGACAATGGAGCCGATGCCGGAGGTCAGGGTTGGTACGACCTTGCCATTGCTGCATCACCAACCAATGCGGAGGAAGTTTATACGGGCGGTGTTAATATCTGGAAGAGTACCAATGGAGGAACAAGCTTTACGCTGAATGCTCATTGGTTTGGAGGTTATAGTAAGCCCTATGTTCATGCCGACATTCATGATTTGCATTTTTTGCCAGGTTCAGGAACCACCGTATTTGCAGGTTGCGATGGTGGTGTTTTCAGAACAACAAATTCTGGCACTGCATGGACCGACATTAGTGCCAACATGGCGATTGCCCAACAATATCGGATTGGCTTATCAGCTACAAATTCCAACTTGCTGGTTTCGGGTCATCAGGATAATGGTACCAACAGATACAATGGAACTACCTGGACTCAAATTTACGGCGGCGATGGCATGGAAGGCTTTATCGACAGAACCAATGATAACATCATTTATGCCTCTTATGTCTATGGTGAATATGTAAAATCGACCAATGGTGGGGCATCTTTTGCTGCGATTACAACAGGTATTCCTTTCGGAACAGGCACTCAGGACTGGCTATCTGCCTGGCATCAGGACCCGGTAACTGCCAACACCCTCTACGCAGGGGGACGAGCTGCATTTTACCGTACAACCAATGGCGGTACTTCATGGACAGCTTTGGGAAGCCCCACAGGTACGGGCAATATCACAGATTTTGTAGTCTGCCCCAGCAATAATACAATTATTTATGCCATTAAAAGTGGCACCAATGCGGTATCGAAATCAACCAATAGCGGAACCAATTGGACAGCAGTTTCTACAGGACTTCCTACCACAGTTGCTCCAACATCAATAACCGTTTCCAATACAGACCCGAATCTTGTTTTTGTAACCTATTCGGGCTATGGTGCTACCAATAAAATATACAAATCGACCAACGGTGGAACCAGCTGGACAAACATTTCGACCGGTTTGCCAAATATTCCTGTAAACACCATTGTTTATCATAATAATTCTACCAATAAGGGAATTTATATCGGAACCGATGTAGGGGTTTATTTTATGGACGATCTAACGCCCTGGATTTCTTTTAATACAGGTTTACCCAATGTGGCAATAAGAGACCTAGAAATTTTTTATCCTACCGGTCGTCTTCGCGCAGCAACTTTTGGACGTGGAACTTGGGACAGCGACTTGTATAGTTCTGTACCTTCTCCACCAATAGCTAATTATAACGCAGATAAAATTGTCATTTGTGAAGGTCAGTCGGTCACTTTAACAAATTCTTCGTTGAATCTTCCAACCTCCTATTCCTGGTCATTCCCTGGAGGTACTCCTTCAACATCTACTGTTACAAATCCTACAATTACATACAACACAGCGGGTACATATTCCGTAACGTTAACTGCTACTAATGCGCAGGGATCTGACGATGAAATTAGAATCGGATACATAACGGTCTTAAGTTCATTAGGAGGACCATTGCCCGTTAGTGAGGGTTTTGTTGGAACAACTTTCGCACCTACAGGCTGGACCTTGATAAATGTCGATGCCGGAACTACCTGGACAAGAAGTGCTACGGTAGGAAATGCTCCAACTGCCGGCAATTCTATGCTGTTCGACAACTTTAATTTTGATGACAGGGGCAATAATGATGAATTGCGCAGTCCTCACCTAAGTTTTCAGGGACTCAGTAGCGCAAGACTTACTTTCGATGTAGCGCACGCACCCTATGATGCCACTTTGGTGGACGGTATGGAAGTTTTAATCTCAACAGATTGCGAATCGAGTTGGACTTCTGTTTATTCAAAATCATACACTACTTTGGCAACAGCTGCTGCAACAACAGCCGCATTTACACCAACAGCTGCGCAATGGAGAACTGATACAGTAAATCTAACGACATATATCAATCAGTCAAATGTGACAATTGCTTTTAGGAACCTTGCAGGCTATGGCAATAATATATATGTCGATAACATCAATATCATCGGTGTAAGTGCAGGTGTGGCACCCACGGCAAACTTTACAGTGAATGCTTCTACAGTCTGTTCAGGTGCTGCTGTGACATATACCAATACTTCTATAGGAACGCCAACTTCTTATTCCTGGAGTTTTGCAGGAGGAACACCGGCAACATCAACAGCCACAAGTCCTACAGTTTCTTATGCCGCAGCAGGTGTTTATGCAGTGACCCTCACGGCTACAAATTCCTTTGGATCAGACCCTGAAGTCAGAGTGAATTATATAACTGTAACAACAAATCCTACAGCTTCAGCAGTTGCGACCAATGTTGCCTGTAATGCTGCTTCAACCGGAGCTATAAATCTTACAGCAGCATCTGGCACTGCCCCTTATACTTTCAACTGGGGTGGAGGAATCATAACGGAAGATAGAACTGGATTGGCAGCGGGAACATATACCGTTACTATTACTGATGCGACAGGCTGCCAAACAACGAGCAGTACAACAATTACACAACCTGCAAGCGCGTTGAACAGCGCTGCTGTGACTACAAATGTGGTCTGTAACGGAGCAGCTACCGGTGCTATCAATCTCACTGCATCGGGTGGTACGGCAACTTACAGCTTCAACTGGGGTGGTGGAGTTACAACTGAAGACAGAACTGGACTTGCTGCTGGAACCTATATTGTTACTATCAGCGATATAAATGGCTGTACTGCTACGAGAAGCACAACAATTACTCAGCCAGCGACAGCAATGGGCAGCACCGCAGTTACAACAAATGCAGCCTGTAATGGTAGCGCTAACGGAACTATCAACCTCACGCCTACAGGTGGTACGGCTACTTACAGTTTCAACTGGGGTGGGGGCATTACAACAGAAGACAGAACAGGACTCGCAGCTGGAACCTATACCGTAACCATCAGCGATGTAAATGGCTGTACTACGACAAGAAGCACAACCATCACTCAGCCAGCGAATGCTTTGGGCAGTACTGCAATAAGCACAAATGTAGCTTGTAATGCTGGCACAAACGGAAGTATCAACCTCACGCCTACAGGCGGAACGACAACATACAGCTTCAACTGGGGTGGTGGAGTTACAACTGAAGACAGAAGCGGACTTGCTCCGGGAACCTATACTGTAACCATAAGCGATATAAATGGCTGTACTGCGACAAGAAGTACTACGATTACTCAACCTGCAACCGCATTAAGCAGCAGTACAGTTGCCGTAAATAATGCCAATTGTTCAACTCCCGGATCAATTGATATTAGTGTTGCAGGTGGAACAGCAGGATATGTTTACCTTTGGAGCAACACAGCTACCTCACAGGATATCAGCGGCCTGAGTGCGGGATCTTATTCGGTCACTATTACAGATGCCAATGGCTGTACAGTTTCAAATGGGCCGCTTACTATAAGTTCAGTAGCAACACCTTCCGCATCCTTGTCAAATGTCAGCAATATAAGCTGCAATGGAGGTTCAAACGGTTCGGTTAACATAACAGTAATTGGTGGTACACCAGGATATAGTTTCCTTTGGAGTAATGGTGCAACTACTGAGGACATTAATGGTCTGCAGGCCGGATCTTACAGTGTAACCGTAACGGATAATTTAGGATGCGTTGCTAATGTAAGTGCAGTAAATATAACTGCTCCGGCTGTGCTTTCAGGCTCTGCTACGGTATCCAATATCAGTTGCAATGGACAGGCAAACGGATCAATCAACCTTACCCCATCGGGTGGAACCGCTCCATACAGTTTCAACTGGGGAGCTGGAATCACAACTGAAGACAGAATAGGACTTGCGCTTGGCAGCTATAATGTAACAGTGAGCGATGCCAACGGCTGTACGGCAACATTAAGCAGAACTGTTACAGAACCGACGGCTCTTGCAGCAACTGCCACAGTTGTAAATCTACTTTGCAACGGACAGACGAACGGTTCAATCAATCTTAGTCCTTCGGGTGGAACCGCACCATATATTTTTAACTGGGGCAGTGCTATTACAAGTGAAGACAGAAACGGACTTAGTGCAGGTACTTATGTTGTTACCATTAGCGATGCCAATGCTTGTACCTCAACATTAAGCAGAACGCTTACAGAACCAACTGCAATTTCAGCAACAGCAATTGTTGTAAATCTGCTTTGCAACGGACAGACAAACGGTTCTATCAATCTTAGTCCTTCGGGCGGAACCGCACCATACAGTTACAACTGGGGCAGTGCTATTACAAGTGAAGACAGAAACGGACTTAGTGCCGGTACATATGCTGTTACCATCAGCGATGCCAATGCATGTACTTCAATATTTAGCAGAACTGTGACAGAACCAACAGTAATTTCAGCAACAGCAATTGTTGTAAATCTGCTTTGCAACGGCGAGGCAAACGGATCAATTAATCTAACAGCATCGGGCGGAACCGCTCCATACGCTTATAATTGGGGATCAGGAATCACAAGTGAAGACAGAAGCGGACTTAGTGCCGGAACTTATACCCTAACAGTAACGGATGCAAATGGGTGTATCACCACACAAAATGCGCTGATTAATCAACCGATTGCTATTTCAGCCAGCTTGCTTACGCTTGTCAATGCAAGCTGTGTCAGTGGCGGATCAGTCGATATCAGTGTGAGCGGTGGCAGCGGAGCGTACAGCTATCTTTGGAGTAATTCGGCTAACACTCAGGATATTTCGGGACTCAGTGCCGGTAATTTTACAGTTACCATAAGCGACGCAAATGCCTGCACGATTCTTAGCGGACCTTATACAATCAATGCCGTAGGTACACCTAATGCCGTAGTGGCTAATCAGTCAGCACCAAGCTGTAATGGATTCAATAATGGATCCATCAATATTTCAGTTTCGGGCGGCAATCCGGCTTATACTTACCTTTGGAACAACGGTGCTACAACTGAGGATTTGAATGGAATTACAGCAGGTAACTATTCTGTAACCATAACAGATAACCTGGGTTGTAATACCTCTTTATCAAATATAAGCCTAATTGACCCTACCCTAATTTCGGTTTCAAATTCAATTTCAGATGCGCTTTGCAATGGAGCTTCTGACGGGTCTGTGAATCTGATTGTAAACGGAGGTACAGCGCCTTATAGCTTCTTGTGGAATAATGGAGGTACTACTCAGAGTATAAATGGAATTAGTGCGGGCACTTACAGTTTCACCGTAACGGATGCCAATGCCTGTATTTCACAAAGCAGTGCATTTGTATCAGAACCAGCTTTACCTTTGAGCGCCACGGTTGACAGTATTATCAACAGTTCAGGAGCCAATGATGGTAGTATCAATATCAGCACTGGCGGTGGAACTCCGGCTTATAGCTATTTGTGGAACAATGGAGCAACTACACAAGATATCAATGGCTTGGCAGAAGGTTCATACACCGTTACAATAACGGATGCCAATGGCTGTATCACAACGCTTTCGATAGCTCTGGTGCTATCAAATAGTATAGGAATTGACAATATCAATATTTTTAATGTTTTACCAAATCCAAACGATGGCAATTTCAATATTTTGATCAATCTGACAAAGGCGGAGAACTATACGGTTCAATTGGTGGATGTTATAGGACGAGTTTTGGCCGAATGGAATTTTAATCAAATGGACAATAACATTGCTGTCAGTTTGAATTATTTGTCACCCGCTGTTTATTTCGTGGTATTAAAACGAGAAAATGGTATTACTAGCTCTAAAAAGTTGATTATTACAAAATAGCCTTGAATAAACTAAATATAATAAGCCGATTTACTTCATTTTCAATCGGCTTATTTTTTTATAAATTTCTGAAAATCTCTGTCTTGCTGATTCTTTTCATTTGTCCTTTAGGGATTGGGACAGCTACGCCACAAGAAAAACTTGATGTAGCAGGAAATGCAAAGTTGCAAGGGTTACAGGTTGGAAACGGCAATATGTTCAAAAGCATGCAGGGTGGTAAAGTACTTGCTGGACAAAGCTTAGGGCAGACACTGGTTTTTGTTAGCGTGACCTTTCCCACGCCTTTTACTAATCCTCCAAATGTTATGTACTGCCAATTGTCAGATTATTGTTTTTAATAAAAAGATTCCAAAGTGAATTTAATTTAGGATTAGTTTTAAATTCTCCTTCAAAAAATGAAGCTGTCTTGCTGATAATTGAGTCTCTCCGACTAAAAGTTGCTTTAATTGATTCCAAAATGATATTTTGATCAAACTGATTTAATCTTAGCAGTACATATAAATCATAAAAGTCCTTCATTCTGCTGTTTGCATAGGAAAGTGTGATTGTTGCATGAAATTTTCAGCAATAACAGATTCTTTGGAATAAGCTTTAACGAATACCGGATTCATTGAGGGTAACAACAATTGATAATCAATTATTTGTATATCGGGAATGACAATATCACCAAAACCAATGTCAATTTGGAGGCGTTGTTTAATTGTGTCGAAACCGCCTTCAATGAATAATCTGACACCGGAGTATTTATTCAATTCTGTAATTGTTTCAGCTTTAATGGTTTCACTGTTAAACCAAACTGCATCATCGTCATTTACCTCAAGTATCTGTTTGAAAATATTAATAATTTGTTCAGCGTCATTGCTGATATGAAATCCTAAAAAATCTACATCTTTTGTTGGGCGGGTCAGCACATCATCAAAAGCATACATTAGATTTCCTCCTTTGAGTATAAAATTGCTGCTGTATTCAGATTTTGATAATCTGTATAAAAGTCTTTCGTGCAGATATCTGAAAATTAATACCTGAATCCCAAACTGGTTTTAGTTTTTGGGATATAAGGTTAACCACTTCCTCGAAATTTACTTCAATTGTCATAAGAGTCTTTCGTGCAGATTACGAGATGCAGATTATCTTATATTGAAATAAAAGCTGCCGATGTCCTTGGGGATGTCGGCAGTTTTTAGATTAATGTGAAAAGATAAAAGTACACTTAAAAAATAGTGTAAACTCCGTGGCCCTCTGTGCAAAACTTTGTGAAACTCTGTGGTTAAATACAATTAAAAAATCATATTGTTTGAAATAAAATGTTTCAAAACTTGCCTTTCTTAATTTTTGGGTTTAACTTTGCAGCAGTTAATCCCCAAAATCCCATGGCAAATCACTACGACTTAATCATAAAAGAGATTATGGACGCTGTATATATGGCGCTCAGCAAGAAGTTTATAGACAATAACTTTAGTAAGGCAGAGGAGCTTAGTACGGACATACAGCGTACACGAGAAAAAAAGACAGATTTTCTCAGAAAAATCACGTATTCCGACCCTGCCAATAATTTCATTCTGCATACTGAGGCACAAAGTAAGGATGATTCCAAGATGATATTCCGAATGATGGAATACCATGCTATGTTGGTCCGTAAATATAAAATGCGCGTAGTGCAGCTAGTATTTTATTTCGGAAAAGGGAAATCAAAAATGAAAAATTCCTATCATGACGGTAGAAATACATTTTCATTTGAGCTCATCAGCATTCAGGAGTTTTCCTACAAAACATTTCTCAAATCGGACAAGCCGGAAGAACTAATGTTGGTAATTCTTGCCGATTTTGAGGACAAAACTAAAGAAGAAATTGCCGAATTAATTTTTTCCAAAGCAAAAGTCATTATTAATGAAACTAATGAGATGGGAAAATTTGTTAATCAGCTTGAAGTTTTGTCAAAACTTCGTAATTTAGATGGCTTTATTCAACATTATATCCAACATACTATGGCACTGGAACTTAAATTAGAAGATACATTTACCTATAAGAAAGGCAAAATCGAAGGTAAAATCGAAGGCAAAATCGAAGGCGAAAACAAGAAACGCGATAAAATGATTTTAGCACTTTACGAGAATACAAAACTTAGTATTCAGAAAATAGCCTTAACTGCAGAGGTCTCAGAACAGTATGTATTAGATTTGATAAAAGAATCATGTATAGAGGAAGTTAATGGCAAAAGGCTTCCCAAAAAGAAAAAATAGGGTTGACTAAAACTTCATAATTTAGATGGCTTTATTCGAAATTATATCCAACATACTATGGCACTGGAACTTAAATTAGAAGATATTGTGATGGCTATGATCGGCATTCCGGCGGGCCTTTCAGTTCAGATCTGGCAGCTGAAAGAACTGCAGGAGAAAAAAGCCTTTGATTTTTATGAAATCTTCGACGGCTACGTGGTACTGCACTATGAGTTTATCCGTCCGGGCGAAGTAAAAACTGTCAACCTCGATCTGAAGGCAGATATCCCCGGTCAGTACGAGGCCCCGGCTTCCTGCGCCTTCATTTATTACACACAGGCAGAAAGAGTTTGGAGCAAACCGGAGTTGATGACGATAAATTAAATTGGTACTTGGTAGCTGGTACTTGGTATTTGGTACATTGAAAGGAAAATCCACGCTTGGAAGGGCGTGGATTTTTTATTTTATTGGGGGGTCTTTTAGTTAATTATTGGCTCAAATAAATCAAAATAAGATAATTAATTTGGTTCAATTTTTACGTAAGCTTTACCACCTTCCATTTGTTGAATGGAATATGTTAATTCTCCTTTGGATGTATCTTTGTAATATAAGTCAGCTTTACAAGTGCATTTTGATATTTCTCTATCCATTCTATCTTTTCGGGTGTTTCGAAAGCTGAACGCATTATTGTCAATAAAACTATCAACAGTTTTTATCATTTTATCTATACTTCCTTCAACTTTAGTCCCTTTAAATTTGAGCTGAAGTGATTTTAGCGTTTTATAATCTTGAATATTGCTTAAATGTAGAATAGCGTCAGATCCATCATTAGCTTTAACTCCAAAAGACTCTAATACTAACAATGATTTTAGGAATTCAAATGATTCACTTCGAAGTATTTCATTTTTATATCCTTGAATAACAAGTAATTTAACTTCTTTTAACAATGCTTCATCATTACAACTTGGATTAAATAAAATATAATCACAGGATGTGATAATTAAAAATAATGAAGCAATAAATAAATATTTCATGTCTGAATTTTTTTCTTGTTTCTAAATGGAAAAAGTATTTCTTCCATAATTTAAATTTGTTTGGGCATAAACAGCGACAGTGTGAGTTATTGCAATAAAAAGGAAAATTATATTTTTCATATTGTTATTTTTAAATTATTTTAAGTCTGCATTTTCGTTTTCTAAAAGATTCCATCACCATCGGAAAATTTATTCATTGTAGCTTAGCTGTAACTTTTTTGTTATTTTTTTATATATATAATACCCACAGGGTCTTGTTTTTCATCTGCTGTTCCGTACAGAACCATCATCCCACGCCATTCTTTATAATAACACCACCTTTGTGGGTCACTTTGTCCTCTATAAACTACGAGTAAATTTTTGTTTCCTTTAGTTTGTGTTTTCCAAGTAAAATTGCCTTCAGGAATTAGAACATCATCAGTATTGATTGCTTTTCCTGTTCCATTTGAATAAATATGTACAAAAGCATTAGAACCTGCATCATATTTTCCTATAAGCTTGTTATTATTACTATTTTCAACCGCAGAAGTAGAAGAATTAGTTGAATTTGCCTTAAATGTAAATTTTTCTCCCTTATAAAAATAGCTTATAGAATTAGTTTCCATGTTTATTGTAAAAGACATATTTGAACTTATATCGCCACAAGTTGATTTGTAAAAATTAGCATCAAAGCCTATAGGGGTAATGTCATAAAGAAAAACGTGTATACATCCCGTCGGCATCTCAAATTTAACTATGCCAGATTTATATTGATATTGATCCTGTGGTTCAAAAGATAATTTGAATATATAACCATTTTCATTTGAGACAAAAACCCTTCCGCATAACCATTTGCCAACAGACTCTGGGTTGTTTTTAATTTGTTGATTTCTTTTTTGAGATTCTGCTAACCTAATCTGCTCAAGTCTTCTCTCTTCAGCCAGCCTAGCCTGCTCCTGCTTTCTTTCCTCCGCCAATCTTTTTTCTTCCTGTTTTTTGTTGTGTGCGTCAAGAAGTGAGGTTGCTTTTTCAAATGAACTTCTAAATCTTATATTTTCAGCAATATCTGTTGGGTAGTTATTCCGGCAGGATTCATAAACAGAAACTGCGGATTGAAAGTCTTGTTTTGCTAAATAATTATCAGCTTCATCCAATTTTTTTGAAAGCGCTTTTAAGGAAATATTGACACCATTTTCAAATTCATAGGAATATCCAAGATCTTTTCCGACATTATCAAATTTATAGTACTGAGTTTTTACCAACTGTCCATTCTGATGGAAATCAGTCTTTTCAGTGCTGTTGTCATAATCGACAACCAATTTGCCGGCATTGTATAGTTTTATTTTACTGTACAAGTCTTTCTGAAAAACAATCTCCTCATAGTCAATTTTTTCAAGAGGACTATACTTATTACCCTTGTAAGTGTAGGAATAGAAATCAGGGACTTCGCTCCAGGCTTCCCCTAGGTTATTATAATAATTTTCAAAATATTTCTGGTTGAAAAGCTTTAGAACGCCATTTCTGCTTCTGCTTTTAGACTCATAAACGATGTAATAAGAAATCGGCAGATCTTTTTTCCACCCATTTTCAAAAAGGCTGATAAAATCTTTCTGAGCTTCCGATAAAAAGATTGACTGCGTACTTTTTTCGTTTGCTTCCAATAACTTTTTAAATAATAAAGCAGATATTTTTTCACTATAGGCTTCAATTTCCTCTAAATAGTTATATGTGAAACCACTATATTTTACTTTGAAATTTCTATAAAAGTCCCAAACAGCTTTATAGGCCTTATATTTATCCGCTTGAGCATTATCCAGTTCAGCAATTACCTGCTTTTGAATCATGTTTTTTATTCTCAAAGCCTTATTGGAATAATCATTATTATTAAGCCTTTTTTCATTTGGAATCAAATATTTATCTAAAAAGAAGATTGAGGAATCCAATTTATTAGCTTTAATACACTCACTTTCAGCTGCATCTATCATTCTTGTAAAAGCACCCTTAATTTCTAAAGAGTTTGGATACTTTTTTATAAATGCCTCATAAGCAATTGCTTTATCAGTTTTTTTAGCTTGATCATATGCTACCCGCGACTCAGTCATTTCATTTTTTATTGATTGTGCCATTTGGAGAAACTTTGATTTTGGATGGCCGCTAATATAATCATCAATAGCCCTTTCTTCGGATTTGCGCACAGCAATGATAAACTCCAAGGAATCTTTTTTATTAGTAGCTAACTCGGAACAGTTTGAATAACTGTATTTGGTAAGATAATCAGCAAAAACTTGTGGGTTGCTGTTCTCTTTTATTTTCATATACTCATCCAACATATACTGTTGCGTATACTTCATATACATAGTTATGTGTTTTGACTTTGGTGAGATTTTATAAAAATCTGCTCTAAAAGGATCTATTATTATTGGCAGTCCGAAGGTGATGGTACTTAAAAGAACATCTTTCACAATAGCTCCGGCTCTTGGTGATCTTTTAATTTTAATAATTTGAGATTCCAAATTATCACCATAAAGTTCTAACTTCAACTGTTTGGAACGCAATCTGTCGAAAGTGTATTCAAACTCATTTTTAGAGTTACTTCGATTCTCTGTTTCCCCTAATTCCTGTTCGTATTTTTCTCCGGGTTTTAAGCATTTTACATTTACATTGCTTAAATTTGTTTCTATTGTAAATGTATTATTTTCTGCTCTTTTTATGTTACGGTATGGAAAACTTGAGCAGGATACATTTAAAAGATAGAGGACAACTAGCAAAGGGGCTGCTCGGAAGATTTTTTTCATGGCTATATTTATTATTTACGACATATATGATATTGCAAATATAAAAAGCTTCTCAATTGTAACTATTCTTGTTTTTGTTGTTATGATTATCAAAAAAGGGCAGAAAAGTTTGGTATTAACTTTTTTATCCCTCACAAAACCATTACTTTTGTACACACTGAAATTTTAAAATTATGGATGGCGCAAAAATTAAACGGATAAGGGAAATGAAGGGTAAAACCCAAGAGGAGGTTGCTGAAAAACTGAACCTTACCGCACAAGCTTATGGCAGAATGGAGAGAGGAGAAACATCCATCAATACAGAGCGCTTGGAAAAAATTGCCGAAGCATTGGAGGTCAGCGTTGAAGATATCTACCGTTTTGATGACAGAAAATTCATGATTTCAGGTAGTAATAACAATGGTGAGGCAAATGAAAATGCTTTTAATTTTAACCTAAACATTTACGAAAGCGACAAGGCCATTGATATACTTAAAGAAACCATTATCAATCAGCAGGAAGAGATAAAGTATCTGCACAAACAGCTAGAAAAACTGACCGACCTTCTTTTGAAAAAATAGAAAAACCACATAAAAACATAACCCAAATGCCGATGTCAGCAATGATTTCGGCATTTGTTTTTG
>CAINVS010000454.1 GCA_903854205.1 uncultured Bacteroidota bacterium
ATTTCTAATTATTTTTGAAAACAGAATGAAATTTTAATAACATACTTTTTTAACTTACACACTTAGCGGGATAGTGTCGCCGTTTTGTTTTTGGCTAAATACAAATTTAGCAACGGAAGGTTACCATTGGTTGCTATTCCTTTTAAGAAGTATAACGATGCTTCAAAATGCTTCAAAGAAGAAGTAAAAAAAGATAAAGAAATTCCTTACATGCCAAAACTTGCTTTATTGGCTTCTATAGAAGTGGTTAAAAATTCTAGTGGTGTATTGACTGCGCAAATAACCCCAATGAAAGGCGGAATGAATAACGATTATCTAGAAGCAGAAGGAAAAGAACTATTTGCTGCATTATCAATGAACTTTAATGTGATTGGAGACCAAGTTTTGGATAAAGAAGACCTAATTGAAGTTGCTGCTGCCGCTGGAGAAGACCTTAATAGTGAAGATGCTGCCAAAGAGTTAGCAAAGAAAAAAGCATATTTAGAACGTATTAATAGTATTCTCAAAAATTTGCCAAAACTAGATGCTGCTATAGGCAAGGTAGATGCGAATACGCTAAAAGAAAAATTAGCTGTTTATGAACAAGCACTTGAGGAGATAAAAGAAAATAGTCAGGGGCAATATAGTACCCCAGAAACAATTGCAGATTTTCAAAGAATCTCCAGTGCTATTGAAAGCATTAAAGAAAAAATTAAGGCATTGCCCAAAAAGGGAGAATCCGATAATGATAATATTGCTTCAGATGCTATATTGGATAATTTGGATAATGCAGATATTGATGACCAAAAAACAGAATCTGAAGCTGCAGAATTGGAAGATATTACAGATAATAGTAAAAATCTTAACCTTCCCAACTTGAAGCGTGTAAAAAGATGCCAAAACGAATTAACAAAACTAAAGAGCAAAATCATAGAAGGAGATATAGACCCTGATATAGCAATGAAGGAGCTTAATCTATTGCAAAGTGATATTAGTGCTGGTCTAGGTTTAACTCTTAATGAAAATGATTCCATGGAGGAGATCACTCCTATCATGGACAAAATGTACAAGGATATTTTGCAACTTCAAAAATATGTTGATCAAAAACTACGTCCACTCTTAGAACAAAGAGGTGCGTTGAAAGAGGAGGTTGAAGTAGTCTTGAATGAAACAGGGAAAACCCCAGCTGTTCTTATCAATGACTTAAAAGAAACCACGTTGAAAGAGATGGAATCGAAATTTTCAACTTATGAACTCAATCTAAATAAATACTATAAAAACTAAAAAACTAATTGTTATGGACGCAGCCCAAATAATAAAAGACCTTCAAGTAAGGTACAAAAAAAATAGCCCTTTCAAACAAAATGAGCAATCAGATGAAGCCTTTGCTATCATTGTACGTCATTGTAGAGAAAAAGGTAATTACGCTAAAATAATTGCTGATAAAAAAACATACGAAGATTCAATTACTGAAACAAAAGAACTATTTCAACAATCAGAAGATGAATATTCTAAGTTTCTTAGTGATTGGAATGAGGTAAAGAATGCTAGCGAAAAGGCAAAAGTTCTTGCAAAGCTTGGAAACAAAACAGAATATGCTTTAGCTGCATTTAATAAATCTTTGCATGAATTACAAGTTAAAAAACAAGCACTCAGTACAGCAAGAAAAGAATATTTTGAAAAATGCACCACTAAAATTAATACACAAAAAGAAATTGTAAAAGTACAAGATGTTTTGCTCAAAGAAATTGATACTTGCATTGAACAAGTTAGAGTTGGGCTTGGTGTTGCAGATTATGGAATTGATAGTCTCCAAAAAACAGAGCGTTTCTTTGAATTAGGTATTTCTCGTAAATTAAAAGGCGAAAAATCAAGCTTTAATACCTTAGGATGCACACTCTTTTTTAGCCAAAACAGAGCGGGAGTTTGGCACTATGACGACTTCTCTACTATTATTAATGAATCGTTGTTAGACCAAACCAAACTAAGTATTAGCTCTGCTCTCCAAAACAAGGAAACAGGCTCGTTTTTATTGGCTATCAAAGGCGAGTTGAACCTCAATGTTCTGGATATCAATAAACGAAAAGAGTCAAAAACCTTTATTCATGATGAAAAACAGGTGTCAACGGGTTCTGTTGTAACAACCGATAAAGGAATTGTAAACATCCAAAAACAAGAAAACCTTGACCACAACCATCAAGTAAGAACTGGTGAAATTAATGTTGAAGTCAAAAATGCCAATCAGAGTATGGATGGAAAACATGATTATACTAGAGAACTCAGTGACAAAGTATTAACAGTAGAACAGTGGAACCAAAAAGTCACACAAGAAGTTACTGAATACTATATCAAAGTACAAAATGTAGAAACTACAATCAATACAATTCGCTCTTTCCAAAAGACATTTGACAAACTAAAACCAGAAGAAAAGAAATCAACCTTAGACCAAATAACAAGTTTATGGGATGATGTTGCACCATATACCAAATATGTAAAAAAACTTCCTTATATAGGTCCAGTAATTAGAGTTATAGACAAGGCAATCCCGATAATTAAGGGTGCAAAAAAAGTTTTGGACATCGGAAAAAGTCTTTGGAATGACATATTTGGAGATAACGAGCCGACGTTTAAGTTAACGGATCGTGAGGTAACAGAAATAAAAGAGACTATTTCTACACAAATCAACACAAATTTGACAGAACAAGGTTTCAAAAAAACAAATTCTACAACAAACAATACAGGAAACAAAACGGTTGATAGCAAAAGAGATCTTAATGAAAATATTGAAACAACGTACGAAGACAAAGCAAATCAAAATGAAATAAAAGTTGGCGCTAAGGAAGGATTTTATGATGAGAATACAAAAGATCAAACTACTGGCTCAGTTATTACAACAGACAATAGAATAACTGTTCAAACTCAACAGAACCTGAATACAATTGACAAGAGCTCTAATGAACTACACAAAGATTTCAACTCGGATGAAGATATCACCATTACTGACCAATTTAATTTGGTGCTTATCTGTGAAACAGCAGCAGATGGGCAATTAATCGTTCGTAAAGATAGTAGTTCTGATCTTGGACCTATAGAAAAAGGTATCAAGCCAAAGCTAAAGCATGACAACGATTTGGAAATATCGTTTAGTTTAATGACAAAACAATTATATAATTAAAATCGCAAACAGTCGCTTCTTTTTTCATAAAGCGACTGTTTGTTTTTGTACAAAACATAGATTATTATGCAAGCTCATCTAAAAAAAGCAGCCTCATTATTCCTTATATTATTGCTTTTTCAAAATTGCAATAATGCACAACAAAATATAGCAGGCACTAATTCTAATAATCCCGCTGAATTAGCGTCCAATAGTGAACAGCCTTCAACGGATGACAGAACATTTCAATTAACAAAACAAATTAAATTACCTAAAGAACTTGCAGACGCTACAAACATAGCAGTAGATTTAGGCACGGCGTATCTTTTGGTAGATGGGAAAGTGTATGTGTATGACTTAAAAAAAGAAAAAACAACTAACTCCTTTGATTTAGTAGATTCAAAAGGCAATAAGCTTTCTATTACCAGATATGGGAAACACGATTTGTATTATCAAGAGGAAAAAGACTATCTTTTTCTGGTCCTTGAGCATAGCATTTGTTATTATGCTTCAACTGGTGCATTTTTAGGAGAATTAAAAAAGCCAACAAATAATTTTGAACCCAGAGATATTGCATTTGATTTTTATAACAATGGTATTTACGCTTTAGACATTAATATCAAACCTAGTTGTGTTTATTTTTGGGAAGATGTTCAAGCAGAACCAGTTACTATTTTTAAAGGTAATTATGATATAGATCCTGTTAATATTACATCCATTCATTCTTTTTCCAATCCTGTTATCAAAATATTGGATTATACATCAACCTTGCACCATTTTCATCAAGATATTGAAACCAATGCTTGGAAATTTACAGAAGTCCTAGCATATGATAAGCAAAATAATTTTGACCCAGAAGGGAATCAGATGGAATCAAATGGCAATGAAATTTTTATCTTAGAACATCTCTCGAAGGAAGCATCGACTCCTATCATTAAAATATACAGCTGCTTAAAGAAAGATGCTTCAGAAAATGTTTTTTTACAGACTATTGATAATCTGCCCAAACATCCAACACTTGGAATCACTGTTATTCAGGACTTTGCGCTTGATGGAATCGAGGAGCTGCTTATATTATCTCAGGGAATCATCCTTGAGTATAAAAATGGTTATGGCGAAAAAAAATAACTAACAAAATTCAAAAACAAGGTGTTTTAATACCTAAATGATTGACCAATAGTAGAGATGCTATTGGTCAATTTTGTTTTGAAACTATTACAAAGAAGTAGAGGTCTATGAAGAACTCTTTGAAAATGTAAGGCTATTAATAATGAAAATATGACCAAGGATCATTATTTAACAGAAAATTTAAAAACAATTCAAAATCCAAGAATATATCATAACTATGGTGAATGAAAAAAAGTTGATGATGTGATAGATTTTCTATTGCAATAATTGGGTTTAAAATATTTTATCCTCTTTTGTTGTAATTGAAAATTGCCAATGCATTGAATACAACTGCAAATGCTGCGGTTATTAAAAACTCTGGCCCTAAATCCTCAAATCCGCTGCCTTTGATATACACGGCCCTGATCAACCTTATGAAATACGCCGGGGGATTAAATCTGGCTACCCATTGCGCCCATTCCGGCATACTGTCGACAGGCGTGTAAAGTCCGCTCATGAGGATAAAAATCATCATCATGAAAAAGGCAAAAAGTGTCGCCTGCTGCTGATTGTCAGCAAAAGTGCTGACCAATAGACCAATACCCAAAACTGCCAAAAGATAGAGCGCTGCATAAGTGTAAATTACCAAAAAAGAACCTATTGGCAAAATTCCATATATCAGGTAGGCAACAAACATTCCTATCGTAATACTTGTCATTCCCAATACCCAGAAAGGAATCAGTTTACCCAAAATAAATTCATGTTTTTTCAATGGACTGACATTGATCTGTTCCATTGTTCCAATTTCCTTCTCGGAAACAATATTCAAAGCAGCCAAAAAACTGCCTACCATGGTTACTAATATAACGAGAATACCCGGCACCATGAACAAATAATAGTTGACTTCAGCGTTGTACCAAAGTGCAGAACTGATTGTAACCGGCACTTTTTGTTTAAGTGACAAGCCATTGGTCCATTCTGCCCGGATTTCCTGATTGAAACTGACAATAATCTGCTGTGCATACACCGCGCCCAATCCGGCTTTGATGCCATTAACAGCATCTGCAGCCAATTGAAGTTCTGTATTTTGTTCCCTTATCAGATCCCGTTCAAAACCTCTTGGAATGGTCAGGATAATATCGGTTTCGCTTCTACCGATAGCAGCCTCAGCTTTGCGGTAACTTTCAGAGTAATCTGTTAGTTTGAAATAGCCGGAGGCTTTCATTTTTTCAGTAAGTCTGCGGCTATAACCCGAATGATCATTGTCAACAACGGCAATGTTTATATTTTTAACTTCATAATCTGCTGCTAATGGAATCAGAATCAGCTGAATAATGGGCATTGCCAAAATAAGCCTCAGAATGGCAGTATTTCTAAATATCTGCCTGAATTCCTTTTGTAACAGAAATTTTATATTTCTCATATTATAATATATGTTGAGCTGAGCATTTACATCAGCCTGACTTTAAAATTTCGCAAGGTCAATAAAATGAATATTATTGTCATAACTGCCAAAATGATCGTAGGCTTTATGATGTATTCAAATCCCAAGCCCTTTACCATAATCGTTTTCAGAATGAGAAAGTACCATTTTGTAGGTACCACATTGCTTATTACCTGCAAAGGCAAAGGCATATTTTCAATTGGAAACATAAATCCGCTGAAGACCAATGCCGGCATCAGAAAACCAACCAAGGATATAAACATAGCCATCTGCTGTGAACTAACCAATGTAGAAATCAGCAAACCAAAGGATAGTGTAGTGATAATAAATAACAGACTTTCAAGTAATAAGAGCGGCAAACTGCCCCGCATTGGCATATCCAAAACCATATAGGCCATAAAAAGAATGAGCAGCACATCTACAAAACAAATTACAAGATAAGGGACTGCTTTGCTGATAATTACCAAAATAGGCTTCATGGGTGAGACCAACAGGATCTCAATCGTGCCCATTTCTTTTTCTTTTACAATGGCAACAGCGGTCATCATTGTTCCCAAAAGCATCATAATCAGTGTCATGACACCGGGAACAAAGTTGAAACTGCTTTTCAACTGCGGATTATATAACATCCGAGTTTCAATATTGATGTTCATGAAAGCTGCTGCATTCTCAAAGAATTGTATTTGAAAGTCGCGAATTACAGCAGAGGCATAGCTTGTCGCAATGTTGGCACTGTTTGGGTCAGTGGCATCAGCAATCAGTCGGAGTTGGCTGCCTTCCTTTTCCATATCTGTTCTAAAACCGGAAGGGATAATCAGGGCTAAACGAACCGATCCTTTTTCAAAATAGTCGGGAATTATTTTCTCATCAGTTGAGATGGCAAAAACCGTAAAATATTCACTCTGATTGAAACGGTCGATCAGCATTCTGCTCTGATTGTCTTTGGCATGATCAATGACCAGAATTTTTGAATCTTTTACTTCGCTGGAAATCGCAAAGCCAAAAATGAGCATCATGATAATCGGCAAACCCAAAAGAATCATGAGACTGCGCTTGTCGCGCCAAACATGACGGAATTCTTTGACGACGAAGGCAAAAAATATTTTCATTTGATATAATTCTGAAAATTGAAGAAATTCGCTTATTAACTGCGTTTTGCAGCTCTGGCCAATTGAAGAAATACAGCATCCATAGAGCTTGCATTAAACTGTGATTTCAAAGCAGCAGGTGTATCCAAAGCGGCAATAGCCCCGTCCACCATGATGGAAACACGATCGCAATATTCTGCTTCATCCATGTAGTGTGTGGTTACAAAAGCAGTAATACCCTGTGATGTAGCCTCATATATCAGTTCCCAAAACTGCCTGCGCGTAATCGGGTCCACACCACCAGTTGGTTCATCGAGAAAAACAATTTTTGGACGATGCAGAATAGCTACGGAAAAGGCAATTTTTTGTTTCCAGCCCAATGGCAGCGATTTTACCAGTTTGTTGGCCTCCGGACCCAGATGCAATCTGGATATCAGCTCTTCTGATGCCTGTTTCAGTTCTTTTCTGCCCAGACCGTAGATTCCGCCGAAGAAATGTATGTTTTCACGAACAGTCAGATTTTCATACAATGAAAATTTCTGACTCATGTAGCCGATGTTCCTTTTAATGTCTTCCACCTGATTGTAAACATCAAAACCCGCCACCTCGGCCTTGCCGGAAGTAGGATAGGAGAGTCCGCTCAAAATGCGCATAGCAGTAGTTTTGCCGGCCCCATTAGCACCCAAAAAACCAAAGATCTCACCCTGTTCCACTTCAAAACTGATAGCATCAACTGCCGTGAAGTCATCAAATTTCTTGGTCAGCTTTTCTGTTATAATTACTTTACTCATTAATTTTGCTTTAGTTTATGACTCCTGTGCCTGCATGAGTTGTATAAAAACATCTTCAATTTCCGGACTGATCGGCCTTATAGCAAGCTGTTCATGTCCTTTTAGTTGAAGAAAATCAAACAATTGATTGGGGTCATCAGACCCTTTTCCCAAAACTGCGTGATGTTCATCGCCAAAAGCAAATGCCGATTTCATGCCCTCAAAATTTCTTAAATCAAATAACAATCGGTGCATGTCCTTACTGCGAACAGCATAAAGATGTTGCGGATGTTTTTGAAGAATATTTTTCAAACTGTCCATTTCCATAATCTGACCATCCTGCATCAGTGCAATTCTGTCGCAACGGCTTGCCTCGTCCATATAGGGAGTAGATACGACAACTGTAATGCCTTTTTCTTTTAATCTGCCCAACATGTCCCAGAACTCTTTTCTTGAAACCGGGTCAACACCGGTTGTAGGCTCATCCAACAGTAAGACTTTTGGTTCATGAATCAAAGCGCAGCAAAGGGCCAGCTTTTGTTTCATGCCACCTGAAAGTTTACCGGCTCTACGTTTTTTGAAAGGTTCAATCTGTACATAAATATCTTCGATCAGATGATAGTTTTCTGCCACAGTAGTATTGAAAACGGTGGCAAAAAAATTCAGGTTTTCCTCTATGCTTAGGTCCTGATAGAGCGAGAAACGGCCAGGCATATAGCCTACAATTTTTCGGATTTCCCAAAAATCTTCAACAACATCAAGCCCCATCAATGTGGCATTGCCTGAATCCGGTAAAATAAGCGTAGTGAGTATGCGAAAAAGTGTAGTTTTGCCGGAACCGTCCGGTCCGATAAGTCCAAAAAGTTCACCTTCTTCTATATCCAAACTAATACTTTTTAGTGCCTTTACCTTGCCTTTTTCGTATGATTTTACCAAATTTTCGATATGTATAGCGCTCATTGGGGAATTTTTAACGGTTAATATTGTGAACTTATTTACCCAATTTTATTTCTCCGTACATACCAATCTTTATAGCCTCGTCACTATTATCCACCGCTACTTTTATAGCATAAACAAGATTGGCTCTTTCGTCTTTGGTTTGTATTGTCTTAGGTGTAAACTCTGCTTTATCGGAGATCCAGAGAATTTTGCCGCTCATTTCTTTGTAATTTTTACCGTCAGCATCGACAAAGACTTTTATAGTCTCACCAATTTTTACGGTCGGCAATTGCGCTCCGGTAACATAAGCCCGGAGAATCATCTTTTTAAGATCTGCCACCTTGTAAAGCGGTTTGCCGGGAGCTGCCATTTCGTAGAGTTCTACATATTTTGACAAAACACGGCCTGCAATCGGATTTTCTATATTGCAGTCCTTTATCTGAGCATCGATTTGAGCAACTCTTTCAGTCAGTGGTTTTTCCTCACTTAAAATGCCTCTGTTCTGATTTGCAGCATTCTGCAACTGAGTTTTCATCTGCTGACGCAGGACATCCAATTGACTTTCGGCAGCAGTAATCTGTTTTTTTAGAATAGCAATTTGTGAATTTATATCGTCCAACTGTTTGGTGGGCGCAGCTTCCGCTTTTACCAGTTTTTCCAAACGCTGTTTCTCTCTTTCCAACGTTTTGAGCTGCTCTTCCAAAGTTAAGATCTGTTTTTCCTGTACTTTCAGCTGCTGTTCAATTACATCAACCGAAGGTTGGGCATTGAATTGTTTTTCTCTTACAGCCTGCATGCTTGCTTTAACCTGTGCTTTCTGTAAGTCCAACAATTCGCAGTCAATTTTACCGATAGACTGATTGGCTTTGATCTCATCGCCCTCTTCCAGTTTGAGTTCCAAAATCTTGCCTGCTGCTTCGGATGAAATGATATATTCGGTAGCTTCAAAGACGCCCGATGCATCAAAATTATGTTTATTGCTGTTACATGCACCCAGTACGATGAGCAGTGCCATTGCAAATGGTTTTATATGTTTCATATTCTTTTAGATAAAAGATAAAAGATAAAAGATAAAAGATAAAAGATAAAAGATAAAAGATAAAAGATAAAAGATAAAAGATAA
>CAINVS010000455.1 GCA_903854205.1 uncultured Bacteroidota bacterium
ACTCTTCTCGGGAAAGCTACGCTTTAAAGATGATAATGGGCAGGAGTTCCCGGATTGGGAGTGGAAAAATGGTAATGAATTATTTGATAGTATTTCAGATAAAAACCATAATTCTGATTTGCCAATCCTAGCTATTACTCAGGAAATGGGTGCTGTTCCGAGAGAAATGATTAACTATCAAATGTCTGTCACCGATAGTAGTATTGCAAGTTATAAGGTAGTTCAAGAAGGTGATTTTATTATAAGTTTAAGAACCTTTCAAGGTGGAATTGAATACTCTAAGTACAAAGGGATTTGTAGTCCAGCCTACAATATTTTGAGACCAAGTTCTGAGAATGTTTATAGGGATTTTTATAGATACTATTTAAAGACTTCCAATTATATAAAGCAATTACAAAAGAACCTTGAAGGGATCAGAGATGGTAAAATGATAAGTTATAAGTATTTTTCTGAAATCAAGTTACCATTTCCATCAAAGGAAGAGCAACAAAAAATCGCCAACTTCCTTTCCGGCATCGACAGCAAAATAGAAAGCGTTGCGAAACAAATAGCAGAATGTCAAGGTTTTAAAAAAGGGTTGTTGCAGCAAATGTTCGTGTAAAATGTCTGAACTGTGATTTTTTTGATTCGGCTGATTGGAGTGATTAGATATAAGTTAATATCTCAGTTCAGACATGTGATTTGGCAGTTTGGAAAATGATGATATACCTGTGGTCTATATTAACTTAATAGTACATCACTACAAAACAGCTCCAGAGGAGCGATATTTTTGTAGCAGCGAAAGCTGCGATGGAAAAGAACCCTGTAAGTGTGACATTTTATTTATTTAACCATTTTTTTAAAGATGCCGCTCCTACGGAGCTCTATTCATTTTTTCGCCTGCGGCTACAAAAATGTCGCCCCGATGGGGCTGCAAACAGGTTAAATAAAAGCATGAAACAACTAACTGTATGAAAATGGAGAATCAAATAGAAATATATCAAACAAAAGAAGGAAAAACTCAAATTGAGGTGAAATTTGAGAAAGAAACGGTTTGGCTGTCTCAAGCGCAAATTGCTGAGTTATTTCAGAAAGATAGAACCGTTATTACAAAACACATAAATAATGTGTTTAAAGAAGGAGAGTTGGAAGAAAAACTGGTATGTGCAAAATTTGCACATACCACTCAACACGGTGCCATAAAAGGGAAAAATCAGGAAACAATAGTAAAATACTATAACCTGGATGTTATCATTTCAGTTGGCTATCGAGTTAATTCCAAACAAGGCACCCAATTTCGCCAATGGGCAACGCAACGTTTAACAGATTATTTATTAAAAGGATATGCCATTAATGAACAAAAATTAAAAGCCTCGCAAGAGCAATTAAAAACGTTAAAACAAAGTATTAAATTGCTCGAAAATGTGGTGCTGCAAAAAGAACTTAGTTCCGATGAAGCAATTGGTTTATTAAAAATAGTAACGGAGTATTCTCACGCACTGGATTTGTTGGATCAATATGATTATCAACGCTTAACCATACCCGAAACAAAAGAAGAAGAACTTCAAAAAATCACTTACAAAGAAGCAATAGAGCAAATACATCTTTGGCGAAACAAACAAAATGCTGGAAAGCATTTTGGGAACGAAAAAGACAAATCCTTTAACAGTTCATTGGAAACCATTTACCAAACATTTGATGGGATTGATTTGTATCCAAGTATCAGGGAAAAAGCAGCCAACCTTTTGTATTTTGTCGTGAAAAATCATTCCTTTTCAGATGGCAACAAACGGATTGCAGCGGGTTTATTCGTTTATTTTTTAGATAAAAATAAAAAATTGTACCATGTAGACGGAAGCAAAATTATAGCTGATAACGCATTGGTTGCCATTACTATTATGATTGCTGAAAGTAAAACAGAAGAAAAAGATACCATGATTAAATTGATTGTAAATTTAATGCTTGAAAAATAATATGAGTCATCAATCAGAAGCGCTATTAGAAAATAATTTAATCAGGCAATTAATTAATTTAGGTTATGAATCTGTGAGGATTTATGACAGTGAAGCCTTTATTTCCAATTTAAAAAAGCAATTGGAGTTATTTAATAATACGTTTTTTACTACCAAGGAATTTGACAGTATATTGAATCATCTGGCCAAGGGCAATGAATTTGTAAAAGCAAAAACCCTAAGAGACCGCTTTGCCTTGAGCAAAGAAGACGGAACAGTTATTTATCTGCGCTTTTTTAACAATGAGGATTGGAACAAAAATAACTATCAGGTTACCAATCAGGTACAACAACAGGGTTCCTTTTTAAATCGCTACGATGTCACGCTGTTGGTAAACGGTTTACCGCTGGTGCAGATAGAATTGAAGCGTCCCGGCATAGAAATAAAGGAGGCTTTTAATCAAATCAACCGCTATCAGCAACATTCTTTTTGGAGCAATTACGGTTTGTTTCAATATGTGCAGTTGTTTGTCATCAGCAATGGGGTGAACACAAAATATTTGGCCAATAATAAACTGCAATCAGTCAAACAGACTTTTTTCTGGGCCGATGTAAACAATAAAAACATAACAGAACTCAGCCAATTTGCAGAGGCATTTTTAAATATTGATCAGTTGGGTAAATTCATTTCGCATTATGTGGTGATGAATGAAACCTTCAAAAATATGATGCTGCTCCGCCCCTATCAGTACCATGCCACTGAAGCCATTATCAGGCAGGTAAAGGGCAGCAACAACAATGGTTATATCTGGCATACGACCGGTTCGGGCAAAACCCTAACCTCTTTCAAGAGCAGTCAAATCATTATGGATTTGCCCGAAGTGCACAAAGTGGTTTTTGTGGTGGACCGTAAAGATTTGGATTACCAGACCATGCAGGAGTTCAACAGTTTTAAGAAAGACAGTGTGGACGTTACGGACAATACGGCCTCTCTGGTAAAGCAGCTCAGCGACGATACCAAACTGGTACTCACCACCATTCAAAAGTTGAACAATGCCATCAGCAAACAGCATTACGAAACTAAAATGGGACATCTGAAAGATAAAAAGATTGTTTTTATTTTTGATGAATGTCACCGCTCGCAGTTTGGTGAAACACATGACAGAATTATTAGCTATTTCAAAAAGGCGCAACTCTTTGGTTTTACAGGTACGCCTATATTTAAAGACAATGCCAGTAAAAATGAATTTGGAAAACGCACGACCAAAGATTTGTTTGGAAGCTGCCTGCATAAATACGTCATTACAGATGCCATTCGCGATCAAAATGTATTAAAATTCGGCATTGAATACATTGGTAAATACAAGCATAAAAGCAATACTTTTATTGACATAGAGGTGGAAGACATTAATAAATCTGAAGTTTTGAATTCAGAAAAGCGCCTGGAAAAGATTGCCGATTATATCATTAAATACCACAATCAAAAAACCTTTAATAAAGAATATTCCTCCTTATTTGCAGTCAGCAGTATTGAAAATTTAATTCAGTATTACGACATTTTTTCGAAAAAGAAAGCTGCAGGCGAACACGAATTGCGCATCGCCACTATATTTACTTATGGAACAAATGAAGACAATGAGGAAGCACAGGATCTGCTGCCGGGGGACGATGAGCAGCTGTCAATGGCCGCAGAGCCCGAACTGGCTTACAAATCGAGTCATACACGTGATAAATTAGAAAGCTATATCACAGATTACAATCAGCAATACGGCACCAATTTTTCCACAAAAGACAGTCTGTTGTTTGAGGGGTATTTCAAAGACATCAGCAAGCGATTAAAAGAGCGGGAAAAGGAGAATTTCAAAGACAAAGACCGTTTGGATATTTTATTGGTTGTCAATATGTTCCTTACAGGTTTTGACGCAAAAAAGGTAAATACACTTTATGTGGATAAAAACCTAAAGCATCATGGATTGATACAGGCCTTTTCCAGAACCAACCGTATTTTTGGCGAAAAAAAATCACAGGGAAATATCCTTAGTTTCAGGAATTTAAAAGACGCAACAGACGATGCAATTACGCTTTTTTCGAACAAAGAGGCAATAGAAGATATTATTTTGCCGCCATTTGAAGCCATCGCCGAAAAGTTTAAAGCGGCATTAAAATTATTGCTGACGATTGTGCCTAGCTATCAGGATGTGGATTTGCTGGAGACGGAGGAAGATGAATTGCAATTCATACAGGCCTTTAGAGCATTGTTGCGTGCCAAAAACGTTTTGGAATCCTATACCGACTTTAATTGGGACGACTTGGGAATTGATGAGGAAACCTTTAATGCTTACAGAACCAAGTATCTCGATCTCTACGATAAAGTAAAAAAAGAAACGGCAGTAGAAAAAAGCTCTATTCTTGACGATATTGATTTTGAGGTGGAACTCATACATCGCGACCTTGTAAATGTGGCCTATATCATCAAGTTATTGGCAAAATTGAAAGATGCTAAAATTTCTGAAGCGCAGCAGCAGCGCAAAGCCATTATGGAATTGTTGGGCGGCGAAATTGAATTGAGAAGCAAGCGGGAACTGATTGAGAAATTCATATTGGAAAATCTGCCATTAATCGATGATGCCGATAATATTCAGGATGAGTTTGAAAAGTATTGGCAGGATCAAAAAGTCTTGGCCTTGGGTAAATTATGTGAAGAAGAAAATCTGGATAAGGCTCAATTCAAAGCATTGATAGATGCTTACATATTTAGCGGACAGGATCCATTGCGGGACGATGTGTTTAAATGCCTTGCGAATAGACCGAGTATTTTATTGGCTAAGGAAATCGGTGAGCGTATCATTCTGAAAATGAAGGAATATGTGGATGTTTTTGTGCAGGGAATGGTGGCATAGACTCAGCCCAAACCCCTCTCTCGGGCTGCGCCTTAAAAGAGCTTTTCAGACTCCTGCGGAGTCTTCGGCATGCCAAAAAACTGAATTATTCTGCGATTGTTCCTCCCCTCTTTTTCAAGAGAGGGGAAACCCGCAGGGAGGGGTGAGTCAGCATTCGTCTGACTCATCCCCAACCCCTTCTCTTCAAAAAGAAGGGGCTTTTCAGACTCCTTCGGAGCTTTCGGCAAGCCAAAAAACTGAATTATTCTGCGATTGTTCCTCCACTCTTTTTCAAGAGAGGGGAAACCCGCAGGGAGGGGTAAGTCAACGGCATTTTCTTATTCCTCCACCTTATCTTTGGGGGCTTTAAAATTTTTCCCAAAATAAAACAGCAGCACCGGAAGCAGCATCAAGTCTGCTAAAAGCGCAACTATGAGACAGATACTGGTAAATACACCTATCGTAAATGTTCCACCAAAGCTTGAAAATACTAAAGTTGAGAATCCGGCTGACAGGATAAGTGAGGTTACAATAATAGCTTTACCTGTTGAAGTGTAAGTATGCCTAAGTGCTGCAATCATATCATTAGGATACAATCTCCTATCGAATCGGAAGCTGCTCATGTAGTGAATTGTATCATCTACTGCAATGCCAAAAGAAAGGATAAACAAGATAGCTGTAGAGATTTTTATATTTACCCCGAAAAATCCCATAATACCGCCTACTACCAAAAGAGGCAGAATATTGGGTATAATTCCTATTATAGCCATTCTAAAGGAACGGAATAAGAAACCAAAGATAAGACCGATGATTAAACAACTAAACCATAAGCCATAATAGACATTACTGGCTATATAGACATTATTTATTTCCATCAGGTGCGCTGAACCGGTTATGTGAATGCTAAAATCTTTGTTCAGACCTTCTTTTTTCATAAAGGTATCGAAGGCGGCTGTCCTTTTGGACATTTCATAACTACCTATATCTCCAAGTTTTCCTGAAAATCTGCCAGTTTTTAAATCATCGGTATAGATTTTTGGATAAGCTTTTACAATATATTTTTCAATAAGACCTTCTGCCTTTTTCATTTCCGATTCAGTTTCAGGAAGTCTGAAATAGGAATTTTGTCCCGAATGCTGTACTCTGTTAGCCTCTTTAAATATACCTACAGGACTGAACATAGCGCCAATTCCAAAGCGATCGGTTAAATATTTTTCTATTTTTTCCAATTTCTGTAAGACATCAAAATCGTGTAAGGTTTTTGTGCTGTCCAATAACTTTACTTCCATTTCAAACTGTCTTGAGCCGCTCAGCTCATTTTCAAAATATTTTGAAGCCTTAATTTGAGGGTGACGCTCGCTGATATCTTCCAATATTTTTTGATTGATAATCAATTTGGAACTTCCCCAGGCGCCAACAATCATTAAAACTGCCGAGACAATCAAAATTGCTTTTTTGTTGCCCATGACAAAATCAAAGAGCGGATTCAAAAGTCCCTGAATAAAGTCATTGGCTGATTTTTCCTTGGTTTTAAAATTAGGCTTGAACAACATGACCATTGCGGGAAACAGTGTATAGCTTAATATAAAGGCATAAACAAGTCCCAATGAAGCGAATGCTCCAAGATTGATCAGTGGTGCAACATTAGAAAAAAGGAGACTTAAAAACCCGATTATAGTTGTTAAACTGGTAAAAATGGTGGCTGTTCCGATTTTTTTGATAGAGCTTTTTAGGGCAGCAGTTTTATCAAGCCCTTTGTCTATCTCGGATAGAAAATGTGTTAAAAGATGAATTATATTGGAAATGCCGATAATCAATATGATTGTTGGGATAATGTTGGAAATGAAATCCAAAGAAAAACCAAACATCATCATGGTACCCAGAGTCCATACCACTGTAACGCCAACAATTGTCAGCGGCATCCAGATACCCCAAAGACTTCGGTAAGTGATATAAAGACAGATTACATTTACAATAAGAGAAAGTAAAACAAACAAAAGCATCTCGGAACTTGTGAGATTGACAAAAGTAGTTTGTCCAAAACATTTACCGGCAAAATGTACTTTTTTAAACTCAGCAAAGGGCTGAACTATTTTTTCCAATTCTCTTACCAATGAATCGCATTGCTCATATTCCAGACCTGCGGTCTGTCTGACTACCAGTGCTACAGATTTTTTATTGGAAGCAAATAAATTGCCAATCAGTTCTTTCCTGGCATATACTGCAACTGCGTCCTCTTTAAGTCGTTCTTTATCATCAAGATGTATTAGAACAGAACTGCTCACCAAATTCATATAGGGCACAAATCGGAAAACCTCTATTTCAGTAGGCGACGTAACATTTTGTACCAGTCTATGCTTTCTGATAACTTTACCTAAACTGTCAACAGCTTTTAGAAATTCATAATCAAAGACATCATTCGCTTTTGTTTCTAAACCGATGAGCACATAGTCATCATCCCAGCCGAATTTTTCTGTATATTCGTAGAAAAATCCCGTCTCAAGA
>CAINVS010000456.1 GCA_903854205.1 uncultured Bacteroidota bacterium
AGGAAACAGAGGTGCGGCAAAGAGAGCCGCAAAATTAATATTGGAGGAGATTAAGGCAAATGTCAAATTAAAAAATTAAAATACCTAGCAGTTCATTACGAACAAACTATCAAATTAAATATGCAGGAAACAATTAATTATACCCTATCATTTTTATCTCAATCTTTTATTGATCCAATTTTAAAAATAGCGGATCAACAGCTTGGAAATGGATTTCTAAATAGGGAATTCCTTTCTTCATATATCAATAATAATGAAAGATATTGTCAACTCGCTCTCGACGGGGAAACAGTTGTGGGTTTCTCGCTCATGGAAATTGGCAATTGCACTGAGATTGCATCAAAATTCAAAAGCGGATCTTACTGGTTTTTGGAATATTTCAGTGCTTATGAACGGATTGGATACCGTTCACTGACAGCAGTTTCAGCAGATTTTGAAGGTCGGGGCATTGCCAGTCTGCTGGTGGAAAAAGGATTGGAATTACTTTCTGGTAAAGTGGAGGTTGTTGTTTGTGATGCCTGGAAATCGGAAACTAATTTTATTGGAAATATTCTGGAAAGAAACGGATATGAACACGTTCGGGAAATACCATTTTACTGGAATTCAGACAGTATAAAAACCGGCTACAGCTGTAAGGCTTGCGGAAATCCATGCAGTTGCACAGCAGTGATTTATGCAAAATTTTTTACTAACAAAAACAAATGGTGGGAACGTGAAGATTTAAAATACAGAAATGGCATTTTAGAATTTTCAGGTAAATTGCTTTTAAATTATATTGAAACAAAACAGACACCGCTTTATATTTACAATACAGACAGAATTATTTACAAATACAATCAATTGTGCACAGCTCTTGATAATCAGGGCGTTCCGTTCCTTATTTATTATGCCATGAAGGCCAACAGACATCCTGCCATTCTCAATCATCTAAAAATTCGGACAAAATGCGGTATTGATGTCTGTTCACCAAATGAGTTGGACCTGGCCATCCAATATGGCTTTTCGCCCGATCAGCTCTCCTATACCGGAACATCAATTTCTGACAATGATCTTAAAAAAATATGTGTACACAATAAAATACGTATCAATTTGGATTCTCTGAGTGCTGTACGAAGGTTTGCAAAGTTTTCTGAACAAAAAGAAATTGGCATTAGAATAAATACCGGCATTGGCATGGCCTATAATCAGGGATTGGAATATGCAGGCAATAAAGTGGTGAAATTTGGTATTTATAAAACTGAATGGTCTGAATTAAAAAAACTGATTGATAATTCCGATTTAATTGTAGACACTGTTCACTGTCATGCCGGGTCCGGTTTTTTGAGCGATCAGCTCCCAAGATTGGCTGAAATATTCAAAGAAATAAGTTTTTTTATTGAATTATTTCCCACAGTAAAAACCTTAAATCTAGGCGGTGGTTTGGGCGTTCCGCAACAGGAAGGAGATCAACCTTTGGATTTGGAAGCATGGTCTGCAATTATTTCTACTTATGTAAAAAATAAAGGGCTGAATCTGTCCATAGAACCCGGGGATTATTTGGTAAAAGACTCAGGAATACTGGTTACCCAGGTCAACAGCGTTGAAATTAAAAAAGGAAAACTTTTTGTGGGTATAGATGCCGGTATGAACATGAATAATGAATATGCTTATTATGATATGAATTTGGAGGCTATTCCGCTGAAAAAACCTCTAAATCGCAAAAATGTTGCTATGACCCTCTGCGGAAACATCAATGAACCTGTAGATTTATTTGCCGAGGATAAAGAAATGCCGCTTTTGGAAGAAGGGGAATATATTGCACTGCTGAACAGTGGCGGATATGGCGCATCTTCAAGTTCCAATCATTGCATGAGAGGAGATTTTAAGGAATATATTATTTGTAAATGATGAGATGCCTTATCCATATTTAAATCAAACAATTTTATTTGCGATTATTATTGATTTTTGCACCATCTTAAAAACATGCGACTCCAA
>CAINVS010000457.1 GCA_903854205.1 uncultured Bacteroidota bacterium
ATGTATTGGCTTGGGTAGACAACAAAGGAAAAATTATTACCCAATCTCAACACACCATTTTAAAAGCGGCTCAATGCACCCCCGACACCGAACCTAAATATAAATTGGAGAAACATCACGAACTGGTGAAAAGTGGAATTGACTTTATTCGTGAAGAAGAAAAAAACACGGGCGGTTCACTCGGAAAAAAAACAGGCGTGAAATACCGTGTTTATATGCGACTTGACCGCTACTGCAAAGAATACGAAAACACTTTGTTCGTGAACGACCAACTAAAAAAAGCAGTGGACGACATATACAAATACCCTTTGAAAGAATTTGCAAGAGAAACATTGAACCGTCAATTGAAAACAGGAATTTCAGACGATCAATTAGCATCACTGGCTATTTCATTGCGTGAAGAAGATAAATTGGCAATTGTGAATGAAGATGAACAGCCAAACAAAGAACTTCAAATAATTTGCTCATTGGGCTTGACAAATCAATAAACGAAATGGCATTAACTAAAAAAGAATTTTCAGCCTATATCAAGCAGTTCAACTTTCGTGAACTGTTTAACGATATGGGCTGGAACAACGATAAAACAAAACAGCCCATTGTAGTAGATAATGAAACCTACACTTTGCAAGCGGTTGGCGAAAAAAGCGGTTTCAAAATTATGTTGTGCAACCCGCAGCCCAATGGTTTATTGCCTGATTACAATACTCGAAAGAAAATTGAAACCAAAGTAACTAAACTGTTTCAAGAGCATTTGATTATTTTCTTCGATACCAAAAACACTGAACAAATTTGGCAATTGGTAGTAAGACAATCAGGCAAACCAACCAAAGTAACCGAAACACGCTGGCACATCAATCAAGACCCCGAACTGCTTTTCCAACGTGCCGCAGGAATATTCTTTGAATTAGACGAAGAAGATAAAATCACCATTGTTGATGTAAAAAAACGAATTGGCGAAAACTTTCAACAGAACAACGAAAAAGTTACTAAAGCCTTTTACGACAAGTTTAAAAAAGAACATAGTTCATTTCTTCAATTCATTAAAGGTATTTCAGACAAAGCAAATCAAGATTGGTATGCTTCGTTAATGCTCAACCGATTAATGTTTTGCTATTTCATTCAGAAAAAGGGTTTCCTTGATAACAATAAAAACTATTTGCGTGACAAACTAAAGGCTTGCAAAGAGAGGAAAGGCAAACTAAAGTTCTATTCTTTTTATCGTGATTTCTTATTGGTATTGTTTCACAAAGGTTTGAACGAACCAACGCAAAACCAAGATGTGAAAATTGAAATTGGAAAAATACCTTACCTCAATGGTGGTTTATTTGACGAACACGAATTAGAAAAAACACATTCTGAAATTGACATCAACGATAAAGCATTTGAACAATTGTTTGATTTCTTTGACCAATATGAATGGCATTTAGATACCACTGTTACAGCCACAGGCAAGGATATTAATCCTGATGTGATTGGATATATTTTCGAGAAATATATCAATGACAAGGCTGATATGGGTGCTTATTATACCAAAGAAGACATTACCGATTACATCAGTAAAAACTGCATTCTTCCCTATTTGTTTGACGAAACAAAACGCAATTACCCGAAAGGATTTAATGCAGATGGTGAATTGTGGCAAATGGTAAAAACCAGTAACGACCAATATATTTACGATGCAGTGAAAAAAGGTGTTGACTTGGCTTTGCCCGATGAAATAAAGCAAGGAATTAAAGAAGTAAGCAAACGCACAGAGTGGAACAAACCTGCAACAATCAATTATGCTTTGCCAACTGAAATTTGGCGTGAAGTGGTTGACCGCAGAAACCGATGCACAGAAGTAAAAACCAAAATTGACAAAGGCGAAATAAATACTATAAACGATTTTATTACCTACAACCTAAACATTCGGCAGTATGCACAAGATGTTGTAGAAAACACCAACGACCCCGAACTACTGAAACACTTTTACAAAGCACTTAATAGCGTTACCATTATTGACCCTACTTGTGGTTCTGGTGCTTTTTTGTTTGCAGCAATGAATATTTTAGAACCGCTGTATGAAAGTTGCTTACAGCGAATGGAAAACTTTGTTGCCGAAGCTAAAAAGGGCAAGTATGATTTCTTTGAAAAAACATTGGCACAGGTAAAAAGTCCCGAACATCCGAATTTGCAATACTTTATTTACAAAAGTATTATCCTTCGCAACTTGTATGGTGTGGACATAATGAAAGAAGCAGTAGAAATTGCTAAACTTCGCTTGTTTTTAAAATTAGTTGCTACCGTAGAAGCCGATTACAGAAAACCAAATTTAGGTTTAGAACCATTGCCCGATATTGATTTTAATATTAGAGCAGGAAATACTTTGGTGGGTTTTGCAACACACAAAGAAGTTAAAAAAGGAGGAACTTATACTTTAGATTTTGACAATCAACTACCGAAAATTGAAGAACAGTGCGAAATAGTTGCAGATGCCTTTAAACGTTACAAAGAAATTCAACTTTCATATGGTGATGATTTTAAAGAGTTCAAGAAAGCTAAAGCAGAATTAAACAAACGCTTGAAAGAACTAAACCACGAATTAAATCAACTACTACACAAACAAGCAAGTGTTTTAAAGTATGATAATTGGCTACTAACTCATCAACCTTTTCATTGGTTTGCGGAGTTTTATGAGATTGTACAAGGAAATGGTGGTTTTGATGTAATTATCGGCAATCCACCTTATGTTGTTTATACAGCTGCAAATTCTCCTTATAAACTCAAGGATTATGACACATTAACTTGTGCTAACTTATATGCGTATTGTGCTGAACGTTCATTCAATATTATGCATTCACGAGGGCGTTTTGGTATGATAATTCCGAATAGTAGTATTTCCGCTGACAAATTATCACCACTTCAAAAAATATTCGTCAAGGATAAAACAACTTGGATAAGCAATTATGCTTGGAGACCTGCAAAATTATTTGAAGGTGCAAATATGCTCCTTGCCATTGTTTTATCCGTTAAGGACAATGAAAAAGCAATAAGAACAAGCGTTTATTACAAGTGGTATAATGATTATAGGGAAGTTCTATTTGAGACGATTTCCTACAATGATGCAACCAAAATTCTACAGACAGGAACTATTCCCAAAATACCATCTTACCAGTATTATTCAATTATTGATAAACTAAAAAAGAAATCTGGCAATAAAAGGCTCATTGATTTATTTAGAAATCAACCAACAAAGCATAAATTCTTTTATTTCAGAGCAGTTCTATATTGGGTAAAAATATTGGAAGATGAACCGGTTTTTCGCGAAGATGGTGTTCAAACTACTACAGGCGAAATGAAATCTGTTTATGTAGATAGTGAAGAATTAAAATATACACTTATTTCATTGCTTTCATCTTCATTGTTCTTTGTTCATTACATTACTTGGTCTAGTTGTCAAGTAATTAACAGCAGAGATTTTGAATTGCCATTCGACTTTAACTCACTTGCCCCAGAATTAAAATCTCAATTAGTCAAGCTAGGTAAAAAAGTTCAGAAAGATTTACAAGATAATAGTGTAGTTCAAATTCGAAATTATGCAGCAAGAGGAAGGTCATTTACAATGGAGAAACAGTACTTCTATATAAAGAAATCAAAAGCTATTATTGATGAAATAGACACAGTTCTTGCAAAGTATTATGGTTTTACTAATGAGGAATTAGACTTTATTATCAATTATGACATTAAAAATCGTTTAGGCAAAGATTTAGAAAGCGAAGACGAAGAATGATAGCAGCAAGCCTTGGAAATAAAGAACTTTTAAAGCTACCGAAAACAGCTTTTTTATGCAGCCGAAAAATTCCAGCATCGGTTGTGTTGAAATGTTATGATTGGGCAATTGAGCAAAGAGAAAGCGGAGTTTGCGTTATCAGTGGTTTTCACAGCCAAATAGAAAAAGATGTGTTGCATTATTTACTAAAAGGGAAACAACCAATAATTTTAGCATTGGCAAGAGGACTGAAAGAAAAAGTAGAACCTGAATTTGAAAAACATTTGGAGCAAGGCAGACTACTTATCATTTCACCATTCGACAAGCGAACAAAACGAGTAACAGAATTGACAGCAGAAACAAGGAACAAACTAATGATAGACATTGCTGACAATATCACCGTTGGTTATGCAAGTGCAGGCGGACAATTAGAAAAACTTTTAACTTCGACAGCATCAAAACAAATAAACAAAATACAATGAGCCAACGCAATTTGCAAGCACATTTAAAAACCGCACAAGCAACCGCACAGACCAAAGTTTTTAAAAGAGCTTGCAAAGCCAAGCCAAAAGAAAAATTGAATTAAAAAAATTTTCCAACGCTTCAAAAAAATAAAAAATACTCAACGCACAGCCGACACTCAATGACACGACAACTCAACAAAGACAATGGTTTGCAAGGACTGACAGAAAGAAGGCCAGCTTATAACAGCGGTTTTGCAAAAAAGCGGTTTCAGTGGTTAATTGAGCATTCTAGCTCGCATCAACTTTTGTGGTATGTTGACAGTTTAGTGCTCCGTAATCCGCTTCTTCGCAAAGCCGCAAAACGTTATGTGCCATATTAAACCAAACGACAACAAAATATTCTAACAACAAATACAAAATAAAATGAAGTTAAAAAGTTTACTAATCGCCATGACAGCCTTTGTGCTGTTTCAAAATTCAG
>CAINVS010000458.1 GCA_903854205.1 uncultured Bacteroidota bacterium
ACCTTTGTAAAACAGATTTGGTACTTTGTGCACTTTGCGTAGATCTTTCTGACTTTGCGGTTAAATTGCAAATCAATTTTTATCTTAGTAAAAGCAGGCTGAAGCCAGCGGCTCCTGTGGTACTTGCTTCGGAAGACTAAAGTCTTTCCTTCGCTACTTTTTTTGCTTCTATACTTAACAATGCTTGGAATCTTAAGGAAAAACCTTTGTAAAACAGATTTGGTACTTTGTGCACTTTGCGTAGATCTTTCTGACTTTGCGGTTAAATTGCAAATCAATTTTTATCTTAGTAAAAGCAGGCTGAAGCCAGCAGCTCCTGTAGTACTTGCTCCGGAAGACTAAAGCCTTTCATTCTCTGTACTTTTTTGCTTGACAGATCTTAAAAACTTTAAAAAAATAGGGCGACTTCACTTTGCGAACTTTGCGTATGTCTTTACCCCTTTGCGGTTAAATATAAGTCGGTCTTTCATCTTTTATCTTTTATCTTTCATCTAATTACAATGAATCTCAAAATAATATCAGCAGGTGCCGGCAGCGGCAAAACATACTCTCTTACCCAGCAAATGGCCAGTCTGCTCAAGCCCAAAGCTGATGGCAGTGCCGAAGTACGCGCATCCGGCATTTTGGCAACAACCTTTACAAACAAAGCTGCAGCTGAATTGAAAGAACGGGTCAGGGTAAAACTGTTGGAAGACGGTTTGACAAAAGAAGCCGATGAATTGGGCCGTGCCATGATCGGTACCGTTCATGCCATCGGCGTTCAACTGTTAAAAAGATTTGCCTTTGAGGCCGGAGTTTCGCCTGCTGTTGATATCATCGCAGATGAAGACCACAAAGCCATTTTCAATCAGTCCATCGCCACAATTCTGACCAAGGAAAAAACCGAGGAAATGGAGCGCCTGAGCGATGTCCTGGGCTTCAAAAAAAATGCCTACAATTCAAAGGACTGGCGCAATGAACTGAAAACCATTACAGAATATGCCCGTACCAATAATCTGGGGCCTGTTTTGTTGGAACGCAGCAAACAGTTCTCCATCAAAAGTTATTTCGAGCTCCTGCCCGAAGTCTCCAAGCATTCTGCCGAGTACTTCAAAACGCGCTTGGAATATTTGTTGGAAACTACTGTAAATGAACTGCGACAACACCCCGATTCCACCAAGAAAAAAGATACGCTCATCGGCACGCTCGTAAACCAAAGAAAAAGTTTGAAACTGAAAGGCGATCTCTATTGGTACGAATGGCTGCAAATTGCCAAAGCCTGTGAAGATGCTCCCGCCAAATGCAGAGAAACGGTAGCCGAACTATTGGAACTTGCACTTTTACATGACAGCCACCCGGATTTCCATGCGGATCTGCGAAATTATCTGGATAAAATTTTTGAATTGGCAATCGAGGCGCTGGGCGAATACGAGTCCTACAAGAAAAGCAGAGGTTTGATTGACTATACAGATATGGAAGTCATGATTCTGAAACTGTTGGAAAACCCCTTCGTCAATGAATTGCTGCGCGAGGAACTGGACCTTCTGCTCGTGGATGAGTTTCAGGATACCAATCCAATTCAGTTAAAAATCTTCCTGCAGCTCACCCGCATCGCCAAACAATCGATTTGGGTAGGTGACCCCAAACAGTCCATCTATGGTTTTCGAGGCGCAGATCCCGAACTGATGGAGGCTATCATCAATTCTGTGCCGAAAGATAACATTCAGATTCTGGACAAATCATGGCGCTCCCGTCAGGATTTGGTCAATATGGTTAATGGCCTTTTCTGTACTGCTTTCCGTAAAATGCCGGAAGAGCGAATTGCGCTGAAAATGCCGGATCAGCTTCAAAAATCAAATGAACCCGAAGGGCTTCAGCATGCTGTACAACAATGGGTTTTCAGCTGCACGGATGACAAACCCGCAGGAGAATGGATTGCCAAAGCTATTGCCAAGGCTACAGCTGAGTTGTTGGAACAGGGGCTGATGATACGTGGAAAGGGCGATTCAGAAACAAGAATGTTATTGGCGGGTGACATTGCCATTCTTTGCCGCTCCAATTATTCCTGTCAGACAATTGCTGCTGAGCTCCACAATCAGGGGTTAAAAGCCTCTATCTCAAGGGCCGGGCTGATGCAGACACCTGAAGCAGCACTGCTTTTGGCCTGCCTCAAGTTTATTCTTAATGAACAGGACAGCGTCTCTATTGCCGAGATCAT
>CAINVS010000459.1 GCA_903854205.1 uncultured Bacteroidota bacterium
ACCCCAAAAATGCATTGGTTCCGACTTGATTTTTTTTTACTTTTGTCTCGTCAGCTACTGACGAGACAAAAGTAAAAAAGAGCCCGCGGCAGCGTTATGCGATTTGAACTTGTTTCAACCCTTGATTGGCATAAATTATAAAAAAGTACAGATTTGGACTGAATATTTAAATAATCAGTGTAAATTTGAAATATTAACACAGTGTTTCAATTATGATCAAGAATTTTCTCAACCAATATATCAACAGGTTACCCAAACCTTTGCGCAACAAATTTATTGTTGTGTCACTCTTCTTTGTACTTTGGATGGCATTTTTTGACAAGCACAGTCTTTATAAACAATATAAACTGCAGGCTACCCTTCAGGAACTGAAAACCAAGCATGTGTATTATAAAGAAGAAATTACAAAGGATACCAAAAAGGGCTTGGAACTGAGCACCGATGACAAAAGTCTGGAGAAATTTGCCAGAGAAGAACATCTCATGAAACGTTGGGATGAGGATATTTTTGTAATTGTGGAAAAGAAGAAATAGCTAAAATCTCCCAATATGTTGATAATATTCTTTTGAGTCTTTTTGCAAACTTGAGAGAAAGTATTACATTTGGGCAAACCAATAAAAATTTCTGTATCGCTAACAGCGCTGACAGCTTTTCGATACAAATTCATAACCTGTTTAAAAACCTTTTTTCATGTCGGTACTAGTTAATAAAAACTCCCGAGTTATCGTACAAGGCTTTACCGGAAAGGAAGGCACTTTTCACGGTCAGCAGATGATCGAGTACGGAACCAATGTTGTAGGCGGTATTACTCCGGGTAAAGGAGGCACTATGCACTTAGATCGTCCTGTATTCGATACTGTTGAAGATGCTGTAAAAAAAGAAGGAGCTAACGTTTCCATTATATTCGTTCCACCTGCTTTTGCAGCTGATGCCATCATGGAAGCAGCTGATGCAGGAATTGCCCTCGTGGTTTGTATCACAGAAGGTATTCCGGTTCAGGATATGATCGAAGTTAAAAAATATATCAGAGACAAAGGTGTTCGTCTTATCGGACCAAACTGTCCGGGTATTATCACTCCGGGTGAAGCAAAAATCGGTATCATGCCGGGCTTTATTCACAATCCGGGCCGTATCGGTATCGTTTCAAAATCAGGTACACTGACTTATGAAGCGGTTGATCAGGTGACCAAAGCAGGTATGGGACAATCTACCTGTATCGGTATCGGCGGTGACCCAATTTTGGGAACACCAATGATCGAAGCAGTTCAACTGCTTATGGCAGATCCTGATACTGACGCTATCATCATGATCGGTGAAATCGGCGGTCAGATGGAAATCGAAACTGCTAGATGGATCAAAGAACACGGTACTAAACCGGTTATCGGTTTCATTGCAGGTCAAACTGCTCCAAAAGGCCGTAAAATGGGTCATGCCGGTGCCATCGTCGGTGGTGATGATGACACTGCAGCAGCAAAATATGCAGTAATGAGAGAATGCGGTATAATTACAGTTGAATCTCCTGCCAAAATTGGTGAAACTGTTGCAAATGCACTCAGAGTAAAAGCTTAAACCTGAATTCAGGCATAATAAAAAACCTCAGACCGAAAGGCTGAGGTTTTTTTATGTGCCTTTACGTTTACAAATTGGTATTGTGGCTTTTTGTTGGTCATAAAAACAAAAAAAGAGGACAAGAGTCCTCTAAATGTCAACCTGAATTATTGTCTGTAAATAGTAGTTGTCAGGAAAGAAGCTTCCGCTCAACGTTGCTTTATTTTTGGTACTTCGAGCCTGGTGAAACCCTTGCTGTGTGCATTAGTTGTTCTTTATTTCAACTGTCGGTACACACCGTTCCACAATTCAATTCTATGTTTTAAAGAATGTATAACTGCTTCTTCTGCTTCTTTCCAATATTGTTCATTGTCTTTACAAAGATTGGCACACATTTGTATGGCAAGATGGCTGTGGTGGTCGCCATCAATTGCTATATGCCTTTCGATATAGTATTTAAAAATAGCAATATCGTCAGGAAATTTCTTATGCATTTCATTTATTAAAGAGATAAACATACCTGGGATTAGGTCTTCGCGTCCAAAAGTAAAAATAGCCGATTGTAAATAATTTTTACCGCTCTCAATAATTTTGAAAGTAAAGTCAACAAATTCTTTTGCTTCCTTTGGTGTTTCTGAGGACAAAAAGGCAGCGTTAAAGTCACCGGTATTTTTTAATACATCTGTGAAAATTTCAATTTTAGAGGTATCTGCACCGCATTGATTCATAGCATCTAAATAGAGCTCAAAATGACTTTTCCTTACGCCATTTAGGTCTATATCAGATTCTTCTCCCACAACAATTTCGTTAATAAGATACCTTGAGTCTGCGGCTCCTTTAGGAAACCAAGGGACAGTTGTACAAGTCAAGTTACCTTGAAGTGTTTTCAATAAAGACATAAAGTCCCAAACAGCATAAACATGGAATTGCATAAATACTTTCAAGTCCTCTATGGACTTAATTGCTGAATAAACTTTATGATTGATTATCTCTTGTCTCAAGGGTTCGATTGTCTTCTTAATTTTTTCGATTTGAGGTGTCATTATGGCCTTTTTTAGTTATTTGATTAGGTACAGAATTTTTTGTAAGAAGATTTTTAACCCAGATCCGTCATTAGAGTTCGTGATGATTATTTTAAACGCTATAGGTAACGTAACTAGAGAAGTATAACTTGAAAAACACCCTCATGGTTTAGCCGTTTAAAAAAAATCTTAAGAGAAAAAAAAACTTATGATCGAAATAAGTAAAAATTGAACAATAAATTTGATTTTTTTGCAGTCTATCACCAGCATTTTGATTAAAAAAAGAACTTCAAAACTCATTTCACACTGTATACGAGTCTAAAGCCGAGATCAGGTCCTCTCAGGCCTGGAGCCCAATAGTTTCTTTCGGCTATATTACAGGATGTTGGATAACCATTGTAACTTCCACCTCACTTACCCCTTTGCCTTTCGTATCTCAAGGCCTTCTGGAAAGCTAAAATGTATAGAGATTCCATTATTCACCCGGAGAGAGCAGGCGAAAGCCTCCTCGATTACCCTTTTGACTAGGTTCCCCGTAATGACGGCGGGCCAAGCGGCAAATGGCAGGCACAAAGTTCCAGCTACCACCACGAATAATTTTAGTTTCACCATTATCTGGTCCTTTTGGATTTGTCATGAATTCCACGATGTAACCCCTGTACCAATCCTGACACCATTCCCAAACATTGCCACTCATATCATAAAGGCCTAGCTCATTGGGCTTTTTTTTAGCAACCGGATGAATTTTTTTATTGGAATTCTCAGAATACCATGCAATCTCGTCCAAATTATCTGAACCGGCAAATTTGTATCCCTTGCTCAATTTACCTCCACGGGCCGCATATTCCCATTCTGCTTCTGTCGGTAATCGGTATTTATTACCTGTGATTAGATTTAGCTTTTTGATGAATTCCTGACAATCATTCCAACTTACATTGGTAACTGGATTATCCATTCTGCTCTTATCCTCACTAGGATTGCTACCCATCGTGAATTCCCATAATTCTTGCGTCAGCTCAGTTGCTTGAATATAAAATGTACTGATTTCTACTTCATGTTCCGCTGCCTCTTTTTGGCCAAAATAGGTTATACTGTTATCTCCCATCATAAAAGTTCCTCCTTCTACTTTTACAAATTCAAGCATTTTTTCAATTTTCTGTAAATCCTGCGCATTTGAAAAGACAAAAGGCATACAGACAATTATAGAAAGTATGTAGTTCCTCATAAATATTAAAAATTAAGATAATTGATCTAAAATGAATTTAATTCATTTCTAAATTCAAGTAATTAATAAATGCAAATTTTATACACTCCAATTGTTGGTTCAAAAAAGTATGTTTTTAAACACTCATTCATATTCAAACTGTAAAGAAAAGTTATTTATGTTTTTAGACCTCTTTGAATCGAAACATAAGGCTGTATTCAACCACTGAACTTGACTTTTTAGAGCTTCAAAAACAAAAAGAGGACCGAAGTCCTCTTTATGTTTCAATAGATTTTGGCGCATATGCTGTATTTAAATATTGTTGATCAGAATATCTGAAGGATAGTTCTGAAAAATAACAATACTGTATATTATGTTAGTGTCTATGGCAAGCTTGAAATTTACCCTAACAATTAATCTTCACTTCTGGATAATGCATAAATTACCAAGCCAAAACCAATTTTATTTATTGCGTCAGCAATATTATATACTATGTCCATTGCTTTCATTGCAGCTGCTGTATCAGCGACAGGCTGCCATCCAAACAAACCACCCGGTGTACCCAGAATATAACCCAATGGATATATAGCCCAACCAACAAGCACAAACCATGATAATATTTTTGTAGCTTTTGCAACCTGAGGACCGGCAGTTTGTGCTAATTTAGCCACTTCACCAAACCAAATTATGTAAACTATGTAGAAATAAGCTAAACCGGAAAGAACACCCCACAAGACGCTACCGTCTCTGTATAAAACCTCACCGGCATATCCTGTTAACAACATTACTAGGGATGCAGCAATTAATTTCCATAATAAACTGGTTTTTGCACCTGCTTTTTTGGTAATTAAATAAAATTCAACACACATCAATGGTACAGTTAAAATCCAATCTACGTAACGGAAAAAAGTTGGAGATTCACCTGTTTCAAGGTTGTAACCTCTCATGTAATAGTAATGCACTGCAGCAATAAAAGTTATCAATCCTGAAACAAGGACAGATGTTCTCCACTTTTGAGGTGTGTTGTTGAGCTCAAAAAAGAAAAATACTGAAGCGGCCATCATAGCCATAGTTCCAATAAAGAACGTGAATGCGACGTAATTGTCACTGGCAATTTTTAAATGTTCCATCTTTTTAATTTTTATAATTTTGCCTACTCTTCGGGATTTTCGGAATCTCCAAGTTTTTTTAATTGATTTTCATCTTCAATTCATTCAAAAAACAAACTATCAAGTTGTTTGTTTAAATACAGAAGTCAATTTTAAAAAAAAAATATCGAAAGTTCCAAATCTGTATTTAATTTTATAAAAAAACATGAAATTTTTTAAAATTATCCTTGATTAACTAAGCTTTCAAATATATAAGTTATTGCAATGGCTTTAACAGCTGAGTCAATAGAAATAGATTTTGAAAATTTAGGATTCATATGACTGTAAACTGATTACAATAAGGAGCTTTTTAAACCTAGGCCCAATAGGACAAATTACAATAGAAAAAAAAAGGGAATTTTGAACTATATTAGACTTGATATTATAATGCTCATTTTTATGTTTTAAACGCTATATATTTAGCAGCAAAATACTGATTTTGGTTTTGTTTGTTTTATTCTATCCAAAAGCTTCCAATAGAATATGTTTTGGCAAGCCCACTAATGATGACTCGATCTCCTTTGTACTGACAGTACAATTTACCCATTCTATCGGATAATTGTTGCGCATAAAGTGCAGTTTTATTTAGTCTTTTGGACCAAAATGGAATTAAGGAACAATGCGCCGAGCCGGTCACAGGGTCTTCTAAAATTGATGCTTGTGGTGTAAAAAATCTTGAAACGAAATCACAATTATCACCAATTGCCGTTACAATAACTCCTCCCGGGTCAAGGTTTATTTGGTCAAAAAAATGTCGGTCGATTTTAATATTTCTGATGGCTGATTCGTTTTCATAAACCAAGACATAGTCCCTCGATTTGAAAACTTCTTTAGGTTGAATGTTTAAGGAATTTAAAATTTCAGGAGGCAAAACATCCGTAACAGGCATTCTCGAAGGGAAGTCCATTTTATATATGCCATCTTCGACATTAACAATTAAGTCAGCACTCAAGGTTTCGAAAACAATTTCATCTTTTGGGTAGTCAAGTATTGTTTTTAAGCAATGTGCAGTGGCTAAGGTGGCGTGTCCGCACAAATCCATTTCAATTTCGGGTGTAAACCATCTTAAATGAATTTTTTCTCCTTTGTCAATAAAAAAGGCTGTTTCGGCAACGGCATTCTCTTTGGCTATTTTTAGTAAAATGTCGTCTGGCAACCAATTGTCAAGCGGCACTATACATGCAGGATTTCCGCCAAAAATTGTGTCGGTAAATGCGTCGATTTGATATAGATTAAATTTCATCGTTTTTAATATCTGCTTTTCCAATACTTATAGATTTTCGGTGTGGCCTCGTTTTTTAGAATGGTTTTCATTTATATGTAACTAAAGCTTCTCCTCCTTACTTGATAGTTCGACATAACTAAGTCCGCAAATAATTGCAATTTCAATTAAAAAATATGTTGTCCCGATTGTTGTCAGTGAGGGATAGTATTTGACCAATAACCCGATTTTAAATATACAATAAAGTAAGTTAGAAATGCCAATAAGTCAAATGAAAGGTGTCCAACTTCTTTTTAAAAATAAAAAACAGACAGCGGAATAAACACAAAAAAAAAGAGCTATTACTGACAGGTAAGTCTGGTATTCCATAATATGAGTTGAATTAACGAAAGGAGATTTTATATCAAAATCCTTGCTTCTGAGCTGTGTAAACGGATGAAAAAAGAGGATCTAAGTCCTCTCAATAGCTTTAATAGTTTCTTTAATTTTTTCTATACATCACATCCGATCTTAAGGCATATTTGGTTCCATTTTTAACCGGGCATCCTTCGTGTTTTATTTCATGAATAAAACATAATGCATCACCTGTCTTTGGCTTTATGACCAGCTCATCGAATTTTGTTTCACCTCCTTCGAAATCTTCATTTAAGTAAATCATAAATGTAATTCGGCTTTCTTCTGTGTCATTCCTCTTAAATCTGCCATCGATATGCCTTTTAAATCGTTGGTCTAATTCATATTTATAAAATCTAAATTGTTCATTTAGTCCAATCGAAATACTGTCTTCAATTTCATTGGGACAAAATGCTTTAAGTTTTTCCCATAATTTTAATGCAAGTTCATGGTCGTTATAAAGAACCCGGTAATTATTTCTTAGTCCTTTCATCATCTTTGCTCCGGAAGATAGGCTAACTTCCGCCTCATCATAGCCAAGATTTTCACTCAATGAAATTAATGCTTCACATTCAGCATTGCTGAGAAAATTTTCAATGGTCCAAATTTTGTCGGAATGATGAATTTGTTTCATGTTTTTAAAAGTTCTAATGTATTATAGTGGGTATGATAATCCTCTTCTCAAAATAGGAATTCGTTCAGGATGCCAATTTCTCATTTTTATTTTTTACTTGCACATAACAATTGTGTTAGTTTATCTAATGCTCACAAAGCGAGACCTCTCTTACATTCAAATTCTGTTTATGTCTTTTTCTTTCTTCCATCAATTCCAGCCTCATTTTTAAAGCATCCTCTCTTGGAATAAGGGATTGCTGTTTTGCGACATTTGCTGTTGAAATTATAGGTGCTTCAGGATCTACCAGCCAGAACACAATAACCCTGCGTTTGGCAGACTTAGCGCCCTTAGCTACAGTCATTGGAGAAAGTTTATGGATATGCGAATTTGGAAAAACAAAAAGCCGGTCTTTGGGCGTTTCTATTGAGCCTAAAGGAATAGTTCCCTGATTTACCAAATCTTCTACTGCACGAGGTCTGCACTGATCTACATTCCAGAATAATAGCCCCGCTTCTTCAATAGTATAGGCCCTCTTAAAAGCCAATTTACCGCCTTCCATAGCCTCATCTCTGTCTAAAACATATACACAGGTAGCAATGATGTTTTCATGGCTCATTCCCTCTACATGCCAGACGCCTTCATGGGTTTCACCTGCTTCCAAATGATATTCCACTATTTTGGGAATCACCTGAAGTTCCTTTCCTTTAAGCGAAAGCGGCTTGATTTTTTTCTGACTTGGATTGC
>CAINVS010000460.1 GCA_903854205.1 uncultured Bacteroidota bacterium
ATACATTACGCATCGAAAAGATATTCGTGTTTTTAATATTCTCTTTAGGGATTGCTATTTCCTTAGCTCAGTTTCTTTACAATAGAAGTTTGTGGTTAGATGAGGCAAGCCTTACTTTAAATATAATTCATTCTGATTTTTCCGGACTGCTTAAGCCTTTGGAAGGTAACCATCAAATAGCTCCAATTTTATTTCTTGAAATTGAGAAACTAATCTCCATTTTAATCCCAAATTCAGAATTAGGTTTACGAATCTTTCCATTGATTTGCTATTGGTTATCATTGTATTTTTTTTATAGAATATTAAAACTGCTCTTTGCCAATTCACTAACGATTATTTTTGCTCTTTCGCTCTATGTTTTTAATTCTACGCTATTATATTATTCGAGTGAAGTAAAGCCATACATTTCTGATGTTTTTGTTTTAAATGCCTTTTTATTTTTTCTTTTTAAGGGATATAAAAAAGAGCGATTCAAGTATTTTCTATTAGCCGCGATTGGAATTATTGCGGTTTTTTTATCTAATGTGGCTCCCATTGTATTATTTACTGGAGGTCTTTATTTGCTTTACCTAAATTTAAAGGGACATAGAGCGCAGTTTAAATACATTGGGTTTTTATCGTTTATTTGGGCATTTGCCTTTTTTGTCTATTACTATTGCTTTATTTATGCTCATCCTTCAATCGATTCCCAGGTTAATTTAAATGCTGTATATGATGTATTTCTGCCTCTAAATCCATTCAAATTTTCTTTTTATAGTTTTATTGTCTTCAATTCAATCGCTAATTATAACAGCATACTTCCGTTCGGAATGGCTTTTTTCGTTTGCGCCATAGTGCTTTTAAGTATTGGTTTTGCCAGATTGTTGAAATCGAGGCAAATTGGATTTTTGATTATGTTCATTGCCCCTGTGATTTTACATTTGTTACTTTCAGGATTTAAGTTGTATCCTTATGATACTCGAAAGATACTTTATTCTTCTATTCTCCTTTTTCTTTTAATAACTTTCGGTTTCGATTATTTATTTAAATTGATGCTAAGTAGCGCAAAGTTAGTTCAGTTTCGTCTGCTTTTATTGATAATTCCTGTTTTGCTTTTATTCAATTTGTTATTTGCGAAAAAAAATTATATGGGCATTGCTGAATTTCCGATTCAGCATGAAGAAATAAAGAAATGCTTGGATTTTGTAAATCAAAATATTAAAGATTCTGATAATATATACGTGTATTATGCTGCAAAAAATGCATTTGTATATTATGTTGAAATCAATTATTTTAAAGCAAAGAATACTTACACTATTGCCAGTTGGAGTAACAGAGGGCATATTGATAAAGCTTTTGATGACTTAAAGCAGCTTAAAGGAAAAAATTGGTTGTTGTTTTCCCATGTTCATGATGATGATGAAGGAATAATGGTCCATTATTTGGATTCATTGGGATATCCCCAATTATCGTCGATAAAAGCTATCGGATCAAGCGTTTATTGCTATGATTTCGGAGATAAATAATTGCATTGCTTGCTTTTCCAATGCAATCAATTAACTACTAATTCTCTTGTGTAGTTGTCTTTTTTTTGAAACACAGATTTATAATCGTAATATCGCGTAACTTTTATTAAAATAACTCAAACCATTAACAGAAAATGTTCTTTAAAAAGCGCATTACAATTTTAGAGGATCGGATAGTCGCATTAGAAAAGAGGTTGTTTATAATCGAAAACCCATATCAATTTCATGTTGGCCAATTAGTTGAATACAAACAGTTAAATTTCTATGTTGCTTATCGCCATGTTGAATTTATAGAATTTGCGGTAGATTCACTCGGAGAAAGGTTTGAGTACAATAAATGGTCTAATGTCTATTATCTATTTCGAAAGTGGAATGAACACAATGTTGATTCCGAGCTAATTACCAGAGTTTGTGAGTGTGATCGATTTAATTTAATAACTACTGATTCCAATTCAAATGTATTTTAATCAAATTTATATTATTAGTACTGGATACAATTGTGAGCTTTTTGTAGAAAAATACGCACAATCCGTCCTTAATCAAAATTATCCTAAAGACAAGTTCAAAATAATAGTATGGAATGATTGTTCAACAGATCAAACAGGAGAAATGGTTGATAATTGTTTCAAACTTGTGCAGAATGCAAAAGTATTTCATGCCAAGGAAAGGTTTTTTGCTCCTAAAGCACAAAGGGTATTAATGACAAATCCTGAAATTGATGATGAGAGTATCATCATGGTAGTTGATCTTGACGATGAACTTCCAGACAATGAAGTTCTAAGTAGAGTAAATAGCTATTATAACCAGAATCAGAACTTGCTCTTTACATTTGGAGATTTTGTCGTAAGGGACAATGGAATAATAACACCTAGTTCTCAAAACAGAATGCCTGAAGATTTTAAAAAGTTGAGGGTGAATAAAGGGTTAAACCTTACGTGTTCTCACCTTAAAACCTGGAAGAGTAAATTATATAAAAAAATTCGAGAGGATGCATTTTTAAATGATGATGGGCAATTTATGAAGTCAAGTACAGAGCCAATGTACACTTACCCGATGCTCGAAATGGCCGGGAAAGACAGGGTTTTGTTCACAAAGGATATTAATTATATATACAATTTACATGATAATAATTGCATTAAACAGCATAATTGGATGAGCGTTTGCTCTCCTATTGTTGGTCGTAAAAAGCCTTATCATAGAATTGACGATTTTTAAATTCAATTTTCTTTACTAACCTCCACTTTATTAATTCGTATAAAATTGCTTGTGAATTCTTGAAGATGTTGAAATGGTATTTTTTCAGTCAAAAGGCAACTCCCGAAAAATGATAAATAAAAAAACTATAATTAAGGCTATTTTGATTTTCGGTCTTGCTGTTGCCATAATTGGCTTAGCCACTAAAATCTATCGTTTGGAATTAAATAAAAAGGAGCTACATAATCCCTCTTATTTGTCTGTACTTCCTGAAGGTTTCACATTGTACGATGTGAACAATGATAAAGGCAAATCCATAAGTTATGATTTTGATAAAGATGGAGTTTTAGATTTGGCGGTTGTGCTCACAGCAAAAGAATACAATAATGCGATTTTAGCGCTTTACTTAAGCTCTAGTTTTATAAAAGACAAGTCGTATCAAAAGTGTGAATGGATGCATATGATAAACGACTTCAAGATTACCGATGATGTCCTTGAGCTATTCTCTATCGACATGGGGCGGTATACAAGCGAATTGGTTATTAAGTATGACTGCTTGACTAAAAGTTTTAAGGTTGTTAGCTATAAAGCTGACGATGAAAAAAGACCACTGCTTAAGTTAGAAAACGCCAAACTGTAGCTTCTCATTTTACCTTACCTTGTCTCGATTTTAGGCTGTTTTTTCGATTATGGAAAAGGCGGCTCCAGTTCAAATATTACGCATTGCCAAGTGCTTACATCGCCCTGGCAATTTAAGGTTTCATGTTTTTTTAATTGCGGCGCTCATTCTTTTTAAATACATAAAGATTAAACAATTTACTGGAAATTTCTCAGTATTTTTTTAACTCCATATCATTTTAGAGTAATAAATATTGGTATGCAATGGCATTGCATTTTCAATTTGTAATCTTGCAAATGCATGGTTTATAGACTAGGTTTTTCAATTAGAATTATTCGAAATAAGTTGATAAATAAAAGATAGAAGGATTGTTCTAGTTGTATAATATATTATTAATACACGATGATATTAGGTCTGTCGTCGAATTTAATCTCAGAAAAACTTTACGATATAAGCCATCGATTTTTAAAAATATGGATTCTAGCATTAAAGAAAAATTACGATTACTAAGAGAAGCGCAAGGATTAAGTCAGAAGTCGATTGCAAAGAGGCTCAATTTAACGCAGCAAGCGTATTCCGCCATAGAAAACAATCCTGAAAATGCCAAATTAGATCGATTAAGGGAGCTTTGCAAAATACTTGGTATAAGTATGCGAACATTATTTCTATGCAACTTCAAATGCACTGATGGTGCAAATCAAAATGAAATAGTTGTAACCGACAAATTGCCAGTAATTGTATTTTTATCCGACACAGAGAAGTTAGCTTTTGAAAAACAAATTAGTAATCTTCAAAACGAACTGCAGCAATTGAAGAGTAAAACATAAAAGCCCTTCCTTATTTATAAGTCAGCAAGGTGAATTGCAAAATTTACTTTTTGTGATCTTTAAATTTCTCTTTCATTATACTATTTCTGTTTTCTACCAATAAGAAGTGAGCAAATCAAAGACAAAAAGAAAAATGCACCTAAAAGCCATCTTAAGGGTTTAGGCAGGTATATTATAAAAAGTAATAAAGTAATCCAAAACATAATATAAATAATAGATTTGAAAATGAATTGAACATTTTAAATCTACCTCAAGTCAGTATTAATCTAGGGCTTAGTTAAATAGTTGTCAACGTGAGTTGTTCACCTTAGCAATATTAGTATTCGATATTGCAATTGTATTGCAGTTGGAAAATTCGGTGGCATCATCCGCCCTTTTTAATTCGTGATTGACCACCAAGAATAAAGTTATTTTAAAGCCTGCAAGCCTTTATTAATAGAGTTTAGTAAATTCTGATTCAGGTGGTCAGTGTTACCCGAAAATAGGTACTCAATCGTATCGAAATATCCACATATCAATTAATTAATGAAATTTGATGTGTCACTTTAAACTAAATCCACCAATAAAAATAAAACCCTTGTAGTCTGATGATTATCAAGGGTTTAAAAGCTTTTTGTAGTAGCCCGTAGGGTGGTTGAAATAGCTTTTCATATCCGTCATTTTCAAAGTTTTAAAATTGCTGTGATTCAATGGATATGGGTGGTTTAGCGGTATCCGAATTTTGATAATCCCCGATTTCGCAAGATTAAGTAAGAGGTAAAAATCCAACTATTTGCAAAAAAATCCACCTGTTTTTTCACCTGTTTTTTTAATGGGTTCGATCCCGCTTTGGGCTACTAGAATTTCATATTAATAAAGCTAAAAAAAAATCATTTAGTGGAATAAAAAAGTGATCTTAGATGGAATCAATGTAATCTGCCAATTTATAGTCCAATTCTGTAATTTGATTTTTATCATGAGTAAATAATTCAACCTTCATTTTCCTACATTGAAAAATATTGATATCTGGATGATGCCCAGTTTCATCCGCATGTTTGGCAACTTTTAAAAAAAATTCAGCCAATTGGGTTTGATTTTCAAACGAAAATGACTTTGTTAACCTGTTATTTTGTATATCCCAACTCATTGCTGTTAGATTGCTTTCAAATGTCGAGTGCATATTTTATATTTTTTAACTGATACAACCCCTTAGTTGTGAAATGGTTTTAAATGGCCGTGTTTATATTCCTGAATTAACAAAAAAATGAATGTGCCGAAATCTGTTTCTGTATTCTTGCTTCCATGGCTGCGGAATTGACCTTCAAATTACTGTTTTGTGGAGGTTCTTAAAAAAAAATCACTTATGTCTAAACCAGCAATCTTGGCGTTCGTTTTCGTACATTTTAAATATGGTATTAACGGGCGTACCGTGTCTCAAATGGCTATTGAATTGTGTTCTTGCTAAATAATTAAATACTCCCATATCACCTGTAAACGCCGTTTGGTTTGCGCTATTGGCATATTCGTGAATGGCCCATAACTTTTTAATGAAATCAAATAATATCGGAGCTTTACCTCCTATCACTCCACAATTTAAAAGAGTTTCAGATCCAAACTTGGTTTCATATTCGGCATAATCGCTTATGTTTTTACGTAGATTGGTAGAATGATATCTCATCCAATCATTATTGAGCGTTTTTGGCTCGTCACCACAAAAAATAGATGTCGAATTTTTAATAAAATAAGAATCAATAAAAGGATTATTAATCAGAGTAACATCTGTTATATCGGTAACGAAAATACTTTTGAAGAATTGGACATGGTGTTGCAGAAAATCAGTGTACACAAAATACCTATAGACATTAGGATTAAATTGATTGTTGTAATTTATTTTAAAGAATGAAATATATTCATTTTCGAATTTTTCACAGGTTTCTAAGGTGAAATTGTTGTGAAAAATTATACCTTGTACATGTTGTTTCGCAACAGATTCAGCCCAATCACGCACTAATTCATAATTGTCATCCTCAAGCGTTGTATTGCGATTTACATCATACACCCCAGTAATATGACATGCAATAATAACATTAGTATTTGGACGAAAACGGCGAATTTCGAGAGCCATAGGTCAAGAATTGATTAAGTTCTCTTTTTTAATGGTTGAACAAATACTGTTTGGAATATTTCTGCGATAAATATAGGTTCTTAGGTCCACTTTTTTTACGCGAAACTGAGTTTGTGCTCTTTCGTAAAAATCAGCATCTGCAGCGAAGCCACTTTTGAAGGGAAAGCTTGAAAAAACTTTTCTACGACCGAATAAAGTTCCAAAAAGGACCGCTTCATCTAAATGGATGAGTTTTTTAAAATCGTTCTTATCTGGAACATAATAATCGTCACTAGTATCCACGATAGTTTCAGTTGTAGAACAAATCAAATCTTCCTCTTTTATCTCTCCAAGACAAGAGTTTAAATGATGCGATTTATATTCATCGTCACCATCAATTATTGTTATAAATTCACCTAAACTGTTTAAAACACCGCGATTAATTGATTCTGATTGACCTCTGTTACTATGTCGGATATAGATATAGATTATTTTATTTTCGTGTTTTTCAGCATATTTCAACAAAGCATTACGATTAGTAACTTTACTGCCATCGTCGATAATAATGAGCTCGAAATCTTGAAAATCTTGGTTTAAGACTGAATCAATTGCTTTTTTGATATAGTAAAAATCGGTATTGTAAACAGCCATGAGTATCGAGATTTTTACTTGCTTTAACATAGAATGGTTGCTGTTCAGAAATTTATGTTTATTAGTTGCGTTAAATCTTTCAAATTAATTTGTAAGCCTAATTTATTTTGGGGTGCAATTAACTCATTTTTCTGTTTGAAGAGTTTAATTTCTTGTTATTTTAACAATTCATTGTGTTTCTCGAAGAATAAATAGAAAAAAAATGATCCATTTCGGCCGTAGTTCAACAAATCGTGTTGCGCAGATCGGATATAACGTTTTGTAGCAATATTAAACACAAGTATATGTTGAGATTAATATATTCTGCAGGATTGCGCAGGAGTTAACTGGAAATTCCGATACGATTGACCATCCATTTCCGGAAACCATTGACCACTTGAAGCAAAATTTGCAGAGTATTATAAATAAAGGGTTTCAGTTATTAAAACAAAATTTTTACAGGTGGTCAATCACGAATGAAAATAGGTGGTCAATGCCACCGAATTTTCCATTAGCAACAATTATAAAAAAAGGTATAATATGAAAAAAGTAATTAAAAGAAACCTGATTCGGTTTTACAACCTTATTAGATTATTTGGCTTTGACCCAATTAGCTTTATTAATTCTTTGCGTGGTCTGCGGTTTTACTTTCGTGACTATTCTAAAATCAAAAAACAAAAAGGACTTGATTCCAAATTCTATTTTGGACGCAAATATCCAATACTTGGTGAAAGATTTTCTGAATCAGGAACTATGTCTGGTCAATATTTTCATCAAGATTTATTTGTAGCAAGCAAAATATTTATGAATAATCCCAAACGACATCTTGACATAGGTTCAAGAACTGACGGATTTGTAGCTCATGTTGCTGTATTTAGAAGAATTGAGATAATAGATATTAGAGAGCAGACGAGTAAGGTCAATAATATAGTATTTAGAAAAGCTGACTTAATGCAACTTCCTGATGATATGATTAATGCTTGTGACTCAATATCATCTCTTCATGCTATTGAACACTTTGGTTTGGGAAGATATGGTGATCCAGTAGATTATAATGGTTATTTAAAGGCAATTGATAATATCACCAAAATATTACAAACTGGAGGTAAATTTTATTTTTCTGTTCCGATTGGTAATCAAAGAATTGAATTTAATGCTCATAGAGTATTTTCTGTTCGGTATTTACTTGATTTGTTTCGAGAAAATTTTATTTTGAATAGTTTTTCATTTGTAGATGATAAGGGTGATTTTTTTGAAAACAATGAATTAACTCAAATTGAGATTGATCGAAATTATGGATGCTACTTTGGATGTGGCATATTTGAATTGACAAAAATATAGCATGTTGCTAACAAAGTTTATCAGCAATAAGGGTTTCCTTGGTAATTTGAGCATTCTGCTACAGAACAAATTTTGTTTGGCTTGGCAGGTTTGAAGCCCTCAATCCTTTACTGCTGATGCACTCGACCCTTATGCACCATTCTTTTTGCGATTCACAAGGTATAACAATCTAGAAAGTTTTAACTATCTTTATTTAGGAATATTAGACATTAAATAATGTACAAAACAATAGAAATTGGCCGTGAAAATTTAACCCTAATGGGAGTGAAGTTTTCAAACTTAAAAAATTTGGAAAGCACAGCTAATGCTATTGGGTCAAATATGTTTGAAGGCTTTGAGCCAACAACAGAATTAATTCAACTTTATGTCGACTGGAGTACGGGAATCATCTAATGATTATTAACACCAAAGCGACACAGCATTTAATCGAAAAGTATTTTAAAAGTTAAATAAAATGGGACACATTAAAGAACCAGAAGGCGTTGACTTTATAGTTGAAAGTAGACCTTTAACCAAAGCAGAGGAAATTGCTATAAGCGAGTATATTCGAAATTATAAGGCGAAAAAAGCGAATAAACTAGTTCCGGCAAAACTAAAAGTTAAATCTACTTCAAGAAAGAAAGTAATTGCTTAATTCATAAGGTAATTTCTCAGTGGCAAAAGGCACTTGCCGCTAACCAAAAGCAGCACGAAATATTTTGCTAACTTTGAAAAGTTGTGTTGTGCCGCCTTCGGTTAGCTGCAAACGTTATAAGCAAATTAATAATTATATATATGAGTCAGATTTCAGGGTATAACATCCCTCTTCATCAGGAGGTAATTTCAGATTTTATTTATCACATTCGTAGACATTTGCAAAGCAGAGGATTGCAATACGAATTTAAGGTAGCACCAGAGGTGGTTTTAAAAAATGAGGATCTAAAAGAAGGATATATAATTCCCGATATTGCAGTTAAAAAGAGAGAGAGTTCATGGAACCAACCAGAGATGATAATAGAAGTAACTAGAAATAGAAGTTGGAATTCAGATATTAAAAAAGTAAGAAAAGCAATTAAAGAAGTTCGCTCGTTAAAAGAGGTGTTTGTTTTTAATATTGAGGAAACAGAATGCTGGAGAATCATCAAGCCAGACTTCGATGAGGAAGACGGTAATTCTTTTTCCACTGTTCTGAAGTTTGACTTAAAAAATTGCCTTAGAGGTTAATCTGCTTATAACAGCGGCTAAAACATATTGGCTGCATTTTGCTTTTAATGAAAATTTATTTTACATTTGAAATGTGGTTTTCAAAAGAAAGTGTGTACTTCAAAATCGCCAACTTTCTTTAGCCGCAAACCTTTATGCGGCATTTTAATACGACACTAAGAAATGAGAATTACACCAGACCAACTGCCAGAAGAAGGATATTTTCTGCTTGACAAGTTAGAACACAAGGAACTGCCAGTATTTCTAAGGAAATATCTTAATAAAAGGACGACTATTTCAATTGTATTTTATGGACTAAATATTTTTTTTCTTTTGATAGCAATCTTTTTGTTTGTTGTTAATTTTCAGCAGGAAATGTTAACAAACTTAGATTGGGCATACCACTATTTTATTGGTTTTTCAATCGCCTTTTTATTAGTTCCTTTGCACGAATACATTCACGTTTTAGCTTATAAATCGCAGGGGGCAATAAATACATCTTATGACTCAAACATAAAGAAGTTTTTCTTTTTGGCACTTGCTGACAAATTTGTTGCTAATAAAAATGAATTCAGAATAGTTGTACTCGCCCCTTTTATTTCAATTACAATGATTTTGCTATTATTACTTACAATTTCTTCTTATAATTGGTCATTGCCAATATTGGTTTAGAGTATTTGGGCAAGAAAAAAGGCGATTACGATTTCCTTCATCCAAACAACCATGTAAATTGTTCGCAATCTACAAATGATGCCTATCCTACTGCTTTCCGTATAGCATTATACATGAAGTTGACAGATTACCTTAAAATTTTAGTAGAATTAGAAAAAGCATTCCGAGCCAAAGGACAAGAATTTAACAGGGTACTTAAAATGGGTCGAACCCAATTGCAAGATGCCGTGCCAATGACCTTGGGACAAGAATTCAATGCCTTTGCCACAACCATTGGTGAAGATATTTTAAGGTTAAGAGAAGCGCAACAATTGGTATTAGAAGTAAATATGGGCGCCACTGCAATTGGCACAAGGGTAAATGCTCCAGAAGGTTACCCAGATTTATGTGTAGCCTATTTAAGAAAAGAAAGTGGCATTCCAGTAGTGCTTGCGCCAGATTTAATTGAAGCCACTGGAGATACGGGTG
>CAINVS010000461.1 GCA_903854205.1 uncultured Bacteroidota bacterium
ATCTCTCCGGCATCTAAAACGCCATTGCTGTTGGCATCGAGGCCATATTCCAGTTTTACGCCGCCTGTGCTGCAGTTTGCACCTGCTAATTCAGCGCTAGTTTTTACTAAGGTATTCTGACCATTTGCACCGGCAGTACCCTGCGCACCAATAGGCCCAGTCGCCCCAACTGCACCATTACACACATATTTTGTTAAGGTAGCATTGATCTCTCCGGCATCTAAAACGCCATTGCTATTGACATCAAGTCCATATTCCAGTTTCACGCCGCCTGTGCTGCAGTTTGCACCTGCTAATTCAGCGCTAGTTTTTACCAAGGTATTCTGACCATTTGCACCGGCAGTACCCTGCGCACCAATAGGCCCAGTCGCACCAACAGCACCATTACACACATATTTTGTTAAGGCAGCATTAATCTCTCCGGCATCTAAAACGCCATTGCTGTTGGCATCGAGGCCATATTCCAGTTTTACGCCGCCTGTGCTGCAGTTTACACCTGCTAATTCAGCGCTAGTTTTTACTGTGGTATTCTGACCATTTGTACCGGCAGTACCCTGCGCACCAATAGGCCCAGTCGCCCCAACAGCACCATTACACACATATTTTGTTAAGGTAGCATTGATCTCTCCGGCATCTAAAACGCCATTGCTGTTGGCATCGAGGCCATATTCCAGTTTTACGCCGCCTGTGCTGCAGTTTGCACCTGCTAATTCAGCGCTAGTTTTTACTGTGGTATTCTTTCCATTTGCACCAGTTGCACCTTGGGCACCGGCCACTCCCTGAGGACCTGTCAAATTCCCCGTCGTGAAAGAAGAGCCATTCGTATAATTTATGGTGAAACTGCCATTGCCATTGTCAATAGTGGAGCTGATACCGACTCCCGTTGAACCCTGCGGGCCTTGCGGACCTGTCAAATTGGAAGTAGTAAATAAAGTTCCATCGGTATAATTTAAAGTAAATGTACCATTGCCGTTATCAACGGTATTTACAATACCTTTGCCGTCCTTGCCATTGCAAACATATTTTCGCAGACTGGAATTAATCTCTGCTGTTTCGAGGACATTGTTTCGGTTGGTATCGAGGCCGAAATCAAATGCCAGACCGCCATTCAGACAGGGATTGCGGCCCAGGGGATTATAGACATAAGGCGTTACCACTATCAGTGTATTAAAGCCAGGATTGCCCGGATTGGCGGACTTCTCCGCATAAAGTGCATAAGGCACGGATAGCAGCTGCGCAGTACCAGTGATAGAATAAGCAGTAGCGCCATTCGGGTCAATATCCGTTTTTAGAAAATAGGGGCCGTTTGCCCAGTTGATATTGCCGATTGAATTGAAAAAGGGGACCCCGCCGCCAATTTCAACACTGACCAAACCATCTCTGTTAGTCGCCGATCTATGTGTTTCGACATATACCGTATTTCCATTTGCAGTACCTTGAATAATAGTAAATCGTAGGCCAACTGACCTGTTGATAACCAGATTATTGGCGACATCTCGAACTACTGCCTGATAACTCATTTTCTGTGGTGCCTGTGCAAAAATGCTTTGCGCACTAATGAAAATCAAGAGCAGAAAGAAAACTGTATTGTTGAAAAATTTCATAAATTGAAGATTTATTGCGTTTTAAATGGGGTTATTTTTTTACTATCTTGAAAGACTTGATTTGGCTTCCTGCCTTCATAACCTGAAGGATGTAAGTGCCGGGAATCAGATCCTGACTTGGAATCATTGTTTTTTCTTCTTTTATACTGCCTTCCAAAATCAATTTGGCCGACATGTCCAAAAACAGATAATCCATTTGCGCTCCATTATAATTTTCAATTTTTAATGTGAGCTGCTCTGTTGTTGGGTTGGGATAGGCGGACATAGACAGTTCAATTGTGTTCAGTTCTTCGCCGCTGAGTACGGAAATTTCCCAGACCTGAATGACGCCCTGCGAAACTTTGCCTTCTTCGGAACTGATTGTTGTGTAGGAAATTTGTCCGATACTTTGCGAGGCAGAGCCGCCGGGGCCTTTCAAATTCCCCCCTCCTGAGGTGAAATTATATTGGGCAGATAGGGGAATGGTAAACAATATTCCAGATAGAATCAGCAGTTTGGGTATTTTCATATTAATGTTATAATTTTTAATTTGTATTAAATTCTAATTCCTACAAACATAAGTATTTCGTAAATTGAAATCATATCCCAATTAATTGAATAAACTATCAAAATAGTTGAATCTAAAACCTTTTGGTATTTTGTAAAAAAGTACTACTTTTGTTCACACAGATTTAAATATCAGGGCTAATGAACGGATCAAAAATCAAGCGCATCAGGGAGATGCTGGGCAAAACACAGGAGGAGGTGGCAGAAAAACTGAATCTGACAGCACAGGCCTACAGCAGAATGGAGCGCGGAGAAACTTCTGTCAGTATGGAGCGTTTAGCGCAGATTGCCGCGGCCTTTGAGATGAAAGTGGAAGATATTTACCGTTTTGATGAAAAGAAAGTAATTATTACGGGAAACAACAATAACCATGGTGAAGCCAAGGAAAATGCATTTCAACTTCACCTTACGATCAACGAAAGTGATAAGGCCATAGAAATATTGGAAAAAACCATAGCAGCACAGCAGGAGGAAATAAAGCACCTGCGCAAACAGGTAGAAAAGCTGACAGAGCTGCTCCTTAAACCCAAATAGGTCATTAGAAATTCTATTCACTACGTGGAGCCTCCGGGTTCGCTTCGCGGAGCCTTCGGGTTCCAACCCAAAATAGCTTCAAAACTAAGCACTTACTCACTTTTTTTGACTTAAAATAGGTGTAACTATTTCTTCATCAAAAAAACTTCCGTGAGCACTTATTTTTATTGCTCTTTTGACTTCCATAACGAATTCTAATGACCGATTTGGGTTAAATAATAGAAAAAGCCGATTAAACTTACGTTTATCGGCTTTTTTTGAATTTGTTTTTTCAACCCTTGATTTGCATTACTTACTAACTTTAATTATCATTCCGAAGCTGAAGCATCGGTCTCCAGTGGTACTGATTTTCAAGAGGCTGAAGCCATCTGAAAAATTCAACAAAAATCCGACGCTTTTAAGCTCGGATTTTGGAAACCACTGGAGGCGTGGGTTTCAACCCACGAACATTCCTGAGGCTCTCCTGGTCACTCCGAAGCTGAAGCATCGGTCTGCAGCGGGACTGATTTTCCAGCTTCGGAGAAGCGTAATATTCAAAGCACCAAAGGTGCGTTTTGTCCCAAGCTTCGGAGATGCGCAATTTTTTAGCATCTAGCACATTAAATTAAATATAACATTGCGCTACGCTGTAGCTTTTCCGCGCCCGTTATCACGGGCTAGGGAATTTTGCGCCTCGCTGAGGCTGAGCTGACGTATAACGCTTTAAAAGTAAGCAACTCAATTCTATCAACGCTTATTATCGCTAGATTCTGGGTTTCAACCTACGAACGGTCTATTCATAAACAAAAAAAGTCTTCTTTCCCACAGGAAAAGAAGACTTTTTCTATAATAATATTATTTAAAAACTACATCGTCAATAACTTGCGGATATCCGTTTCTGTTTTTACGGAAGCAGGCTGCATCACAAAACGTACTGTTTTACCTTCTTCTTTTGGTGCAGGAGCGGCAACAAGCAGGCTGCCATCTGTACCGATTGCCCAAAGTTGAACATGCTCATTTCCGGCGTCAAAATGCAGGGAAGCTGTTTCAGAACTGGAATAGAACAACTGTCTGTTATTATCCGCCACAAAAACTTCCGCCACAGCAACTTTATTTCCATTAGCATCTCTGAACTCAGGTTTGACACTCGCAAGCTGATCCATATTGAACTTGTTGGCAGCTGACCAAAGTCCGAACTGTTTTACTGCAAATCGGCTGATGATCGATTTTAAAGGCGCCTTATCGTCTTTGTTATCAGTAATGACATTGGCAAATCGGCCTTCACCCTGTTCCCAGGCTCGGAGTTCATTATTCAGAATTTCTTCTCTTTTTGTTTCAGCAGACTTGTAGGCAAGGAGCGATTTATCGTAATCGGCCTTTGTTTTTTGCGTGTAAGGAATCAGCGGAAAGGCTTCGAAACGAACTTCTTTGCGACCTTCTTTTTTGCTGGCATCATTGGGAATCATCACGATTTCATATTTCATTTCGCTGAGGCGTTTTACCTGCATATCGCTCCATCCTTCCTCAGGAAGCGGTGACACGATTGATTTTGCGGCGACCCACTCTACATTTTCATACTGTGCAAATTCAGGAAAATCCTTGCTGTTAAAATCCAATCCCAAAGCAATCATACCCTTTGGCGTACCTTTTGAGGGTTCAAATGGTTTCACAGGTTTGGTGTATTTTTTTTGAAGTTCAGCCAGAAAAGCTGCTTTGCTTTTCAGAGAGCCGTCATTTTTGATTACGGTATCCATCGGATTTTCCAACTGACCGCTCTCGCTAATTACTTCAACTTTAACGGTACTGCCCTCAGTCCATTTTTTTTCCTTAGCAGTATAAGCATAGCTTTTAAGGTCTTCAAGAGGCATATTGGCAGAAACAGTAGCTTTGAGTTCCATCTGCAATTCTTTATCTTTGCCGATGTAAACAGGCTCTCCGTCTTTGAAACCCTGAATCTGCATCAGGCCTGCACGCTGTAGTGTTTGAGCTCCGTCCGATTGCGGCACGCCGGCCAAAAACATATCCACAGGATCATCGAATTGGCGGTATTGAATGTCTACTTTTCCGGCTACCGGCAGTCCTTTTTTATCTACAAAAGCAGAGGCAGGCACAACTATGACAGATCCTGAACTGTGATGTATGGTGTCGCCTTTGTCGGCATCGACTTCAAAATTGGTAAATTCTTTTTTAATGTCGGAAAATGGGCCTTTCAGCGCTAGAAGACCTTCTGTTTCGGCATTGCCGTTGAATAATCCGCGGACAGTAAAAATAAGGGCAATTGTAGCGGCCAAACCCAAAAGTCCGATGCCTATGTATTTGATCAGCGGTTTTGAAGCGCCGCTTTTTCCTGTTTGTGCGCCTCCTTCTTTGTTAAACTGTTCCAGCAGGGCATCGAAATTTTTATGTTTTCCGATGTCTTCCGAGCTCAGCTTTGGAGGATTTACTTTTATGTTGTAATTGTATTTCATAAAAAGATATTATAAATGTAATGATTTGAAAATAATGGCAATGGCCAATTAATCATCACTTAGGTCTTTGAACAAATCTTTCAATTTCAGAATGATGCGATGTACTTTTACTTTTGCGTTATTCTCAGTCATTGCAAGAATGTCGCCGACTTCCTTGAAAGGCCGTTTTTCGAAAAAGCGAAGTTCAATCATCTGAATTTCATCCGGTTTCAATTTTTTTAAAACTTTTTCGAGTCGGACAATATTGATTTCCAGTTCCACTTTATCGTCCATTTCATCCTTGATGGTATTAACATAATTGTCTTCCAGTGTGACAACTCTGCTCTTGTTGCTTTTTCTGAAATACTGATTAATTTCGTTGGATGCAATGGTATATAGCCATGCGGAAAAGGGTACGCCTTTGTAGGAATACTTCGACAGGTTCTGCATCGCTTTTATGAAAGTCTGTGCACAGAGGTCTGCACAAAGATCTTCATCGGCAGTACGCTGATAAATGAATCGGAAAATCTGTTCGTAATATCGATTATAAAGGACGCCAAAACGCGATGGGTTAGTCTGGGCCGCCTGTATAAGCGTCCATTCTTCCTCAATGGCCTGTTGGGTCAGTGTATATTTAGGTGTAGCCATGCCTGGGTATCTGATTTCTATGTTAGCTTGACGTACCAATATTACGGAAATTAAGATGTTTACAAAAATTTATCAGTAAAATTGTCAGTATTCTTCAAAATATTGGAAACTTGAAATTGTCTGCAACTCTCCTTTTTCTGTGATAATTTTATCCAAAAGCCCGTTAGGATTGTATCTGTAATAAATAGTTTTATCGATAAAAGGCTGTTTGTCTTCGTATTTTGTGTGGTTTTCCTGCACCAGCAGTTCATCTTCATAGATATAAATAACCTCTGCAATCAACTGATTTTCTCCATCTTTGATTTTGGTGCTAATGGGTAAACCTTTGTCATTATACTGCGTTCTTTCTGATCTTTGAAGATCATGCATGTTTTTGTAAAAACGTTTTGTCTTTGAGTCACCGCTGTATGCTATTAATACCATCAGCATATCCTCTTCGGCCATTTCAAGAGTCTCCACTTTTTTCGGCTCACCATGTGCTGTGATGTTAAGACGAATCAGTCGGTTTTCTTTGTCGAACATGAAGTCATAAAGCAGTCTGAAAGATTTGTCACGGTGAAACAGCTTTACTTTCTGATACGGTATCGTGTCTTTGTAGGCAAAATTATAACTGTAGTCAATGATTTCGTTCATCAGGGTATCGAACCGTATGATATCGATTGCCGAGATATTTTTACCAATATAATAGTACTGCAATGCCGATAATTTCTCGTTTTCCTGAGTATAAACCGAACTTCGGTCCAAGATGCCTCCGGGCATCAGGTATCGCTCGCGCTGATACATGAATGTCTGGTTGGCCCAGGGTAAACCGGGTTCATCTCCTTCCGACTTTTTATATTCCTCATGCCAAACAGTAACCAACTGATAGTTGAGCTTGCCTACTGCTTCTGTCGAGAAAGGCAGTTCGGGAAAGACCTCAAGGAAATTTGGTTGGGCCATAATCGGTTGGACTGCGAGCAGGACAAAGACGCTTATATTAAAAGCGGTAATCTTCATATTCTTTAGGTTTTATTTTTGTCGGAATCATTGCAATCCAGTTGCCGAATTTATATGCAGCACGTTTTCCTTCCATGGTCAGCGCCGCATTCCATCGGGTTTTATCCAGCTTATGAACGAGCTGATCTACCAATGCACGGTCATTTGTATCGTAGATATTAATTTCGGATACAAATCCCCATTCATCGATATTAAAACTGAAGATCACATAAGCACCTGTTTTGGGCGCTTTACGCCATTCTGCAAAAGGTTCAAGCTGCATCAGATCCAATAGGCCCTCCTTATCGGAGTATAGTGTTGGCTTCGTTTTATAGCTGAAAGTTTCCTTCTCGGGCTTTGTTTCTTCTGTTTTATTCTCAGTGACGATCATCGGCGGAGCGACAAGGGACTGAGCAGTATTCGATTTTCGGACCACAAAGATTTTGATATCTTTTTGGACGCAAAGGGTAGAGTCTGCCCCATCAAGCGGCTGTCCCTGCAGCAGGATGCAATAAAACAAACAAAAAATCGGTAGTAGAAGTCGTCTGATCATAAGTAAAAACAAGGTATTTTTTTCGGAGTACAAAAGCCCCCCTGATAACGCGCGCAGATATCATACCATTTTAACCGTCCGTACATTTTTTTCTGACTCTCGTGCAGTAAAACGGGCATTTTGCCTTCTTCTGCATTATATAATACGGAACTTAGAAAAAGTTACAGTTGTTTTAAAATTTTATTTCGCAGGCGCCCGCACAGATTTGACAACTTTATAAAAGTTGTCAAATCTTGTGCGCGCGTAACCTGCGCAGGGCAGGGATGAGCAGCAGGGTGCTGACCACTGTAATAATCGACCCCAATAAAAATGCTGCTCCCGGAAAATAAAACGGCGCATTGTCATTTGTAAAAAAGGAAAAAAGATTGGTCATTACCGGCGGACCGATAATACTTGAAAGGCTTATAAGACCTGTCAAGGCACCTTGAATTTCACCCTGTTCATTATCGGGAACTTTGTTGGAAATAAGACTCTGTACTGCAGGTTCGCAAATGCCGCCCAAAATATATGGCACCATGAAGAGGTACATCATCCAGGATGATGAAGCAAAGGCAAACATAAGATTGCCAAATCCCATGAGTACTGAACTGATGAGAATGGCCCTGTAAATACCAAATCGCCGGATGACCCTTTCTATCATAAAGCCATTAACAATGACAACCATTACGCCAACAATACCCAATGAAATGCCGATCTGAGATTCGGACCAGCTGAATCGTTCAATATTGAAAAAAGACCAGGTGCTTTGCACCGCATGTCCCGATAAATAAAAGAGGAAGAAAGCAAACATCAGCATCTGAAGCTCAGGATATTTCCGCAGGTGCAGGATGGTTCCCAAGGGATTGGCCCTGCGGATGTCAAATTTTCTTCTTTTATCTTTTGCTAATGATTCCGGAACAAATAAAAGTCCGAAAAGGCAGTTGATAAGGGAAACGCCAGCCGCCACAAAAAAGGGAACTCTGTTGCCGAATTCACCCAAAACTCCGCCCAAAAAGGGCCCAATGATAAATCCCACGCCAAAAGCCACACCTATTAGCCCAAAATTACGGGCCTTATTTTCTGAAGTACTTATATCGGCTATATAAGCAGTGCCTGTAGAATAACTGGCACCCAAAATTCCGGCAATAATTCGACCCACAAAAAACCACAGAATATTTGGCGCAAAGGCCAAAAAAAGATAATCGAGCGTAAACCCGAAAAGAGAAGCAACTAGGACGCGTTTTCTGCCAAACTGATCGCTGAGGCCGCCCATTACCGGAGCAAAAATAAATTCGAAAAATGCATAAAAAAACATCATCCAACCCCCGTAGACAGAAGCCATACTGACATCACCCCCCGTCATTTCACCAATAAGTGAAGGCAATACGGGCAGAATGATACCCAAACCGATAACGTCGATGAGAATTGCCGTAAAAATAAAGGATAGCGCTACGTTCTGATTTTGCATTTTTCTATTTATAATTTGAACACAAAGATAGAAAAAGCATTGTCCGATTTTCAGCTTGGCATTTCAATTAATAAAACTGTTCCCAAATAAGATTTTCAAAGTTCATTTTTTCTATCTTGCATTTGTTATAGACCTGCATATTATTGAGTATCAAATTACCGGAATAAAATGAAACAATTAGAAACAATTGCAGAATTTGAAGTCATGCTGACGCATAAAAGGCATTGGAAAAATATAGCAGTACAAGGATTGGATCTCAGTGGTTTTACCGCTCAAATTATGCAGACGCTTTTTACTGATTGCATTTTTCTGGGTTGTGAATTGAGCCCTGAGGCCGATTATTACCTGCTGCACAGCGATAATGCCCTCTTTCCCAGGTTGAAGGTGCCTTTTAATATGTATCTCAATCGTTTGTATACAAAGGATGACCTTTACAATAACTTTGATTATAGAAATCCGGCCTCCTACAGCAAGACGCTGGACTTCACTGTTTATAGGCATTTTATGGATAATGGCAAAGGGGAACCTTCTTCCATACAGGTGACATTGGCCCAACGTATGCATGATCACGCAATCAGCGATGCTCTGAGCGGATTTATGTCGAAAATTGCCTCTCCCCAGCGGGTTATAGCTGTGATGGGCGGCCACGGAATGCCTCGTGCGTCGGCCGATTACAGACAGATTGCCTACATCTCCAAAAAACTTTGCGAGGAAAACTTTCTCATGATTTCAGGCGGCGGTCCCGGTGCTATGGAGGCTACGCATCTCGGTGCCTGGTTTGGCGACAGGCCACTGAGTGATTTGGAATTGGCTTTTGAAATATTGGCAGAGGCACCTATTTATAAACATGAACTTTGGCTGTCCAAAGCTTTTGAGGTGATTGAACGCTTTCCGCGAATTTCAAAATACGACAGCTTGGGCATCCCGACCTGGTTATACGGCCACGAACCGCCAACTCCTTTTGCCTCCCTTATTGCCAAGTATTTTGCCAATTCGGTGCGGGAAGAGGGGCTTTTGGCAATCGCAAAAGGCGGTGTAATCTATGCTCCGGGTTCGGCCGGGACTATTCAGGAAATCTTTCAGGATGCGACCCAAAATCACTATCTCAGCTTCGATGTTTCCAGCCCGATGGTTTTTATGAATTCAAAATACTGGACGGAGGAAAGACCAATTTATCCCCTGTTGAAAAAAATGAATGATGAAGGGAAATACAATAATCTGCTACTGAGTATCAGCGATGAAAGCGAAGAAATCATGGATGTAATCAGGGATTTTGCAGCTCGAAACAATGTGTAAAAATTAATAAGATGAAAAAAATCTTTCTCTGCTTTTTAGCAATGCTGCTGCTTTGTAAAATAGAGGCACAGGACAGTACCGCAGTTATACAGCCCGATACGGCTGTGCCGCTAAAACTGAAATTTTTTGAACCCGCGCCAAAACTGCATCCCTGGAGATTCGGTCTGATGACGGGTGGCCTGGTGGCAGGCTATACCGCCACATCCATCGGACTGGCACAGGCTTGGTATTCCGATTATGATAAATCCCGCCTCCATAGTTTTAACGACTGGTACGGTTGGCGGCAGCATGACAAATTCGGACACCTTATGACCGCTTATTTCGAAAGTAAATGGGTGGGAGATCTTTATTATTGGTCGGGTGTCCCTAAAAATAAGGCCCGCTGGATCGGCTTTGCCGGAGGGATGCTCTTTCAGGCAACGGTAGAACTGATGGATGGTTTCTCGGAAGCTTGGGGCTTCAGCTGGGGCGATATGGCTTTCAATACCTTAGGCAGTGGCATCTATTTGGGACAGGAACTGCTTTGGAAAGAACAGCGCATTTATTTCAAATTGTCAACACATAGGCCAAAATATTCCACCGCACCCATTCAGGCACTGAATTCTGCCGAGACCAGCTCACTGAAAGAGCGGGCCGATGAGCTTTATGGCAGCAGTTTTGCTGAACTTTTTTTCAAAGAATACAACGGACAAACCATCTGGGCATCGGTCAATATCGCTTCCTTTCTTCCCGAAAAACCGAAATGGCTGCCGGCTTGGGTAAATCTGGCCTTCGGTTATGGTATTGAAAATGTTTTTGGTGCGGAGCGCAATAAATGGTACAATGAAACCCTTTCTGTTTTCGAGGCACCGGACAATCTGCGTCGACACAGTCAGATCTTTTTCTCTTTGGATGTCGATTTTGAGCGCATTCCCACCAAATCCAAGGCATTAAAAACCTTGTTTAAAGTGTTGAATGTCTTCAAAGTGCCTTTTCCTGCTATGGAATTTAATACTTTGGGGCAGGTAAAATTTAGGCCTTTTTATTTTTAACCCAGAATATAGTGTTGCAATTCATCAATTGATAAACTATTTAATTTGCTAATTTTTCAGCTCCTACGGAGCGATAATATGCAATCAATTATATATGAATAATTCGTGTAACGCTGCCGCGGGCTTTTTTTTACTTTTGGCTTGATACAAAAGTAACAAAAAATCAAGTCGGAACCAATGCATTTTTGGGGTGTAGAGTTGTACG
>CAINVS010000462.1 GCA_903854205.1 uncultured Bacteroidota bacterium
AAATACTTAGCCTTTAACTCCTCAAGAGAAGGCAAAACCAATTCTGGAGTATTTTCAGGAATCAAATGTTCAACGGCTGCAATGTCTGAAGGTACTGAAGGACCTCCGTAAAGGGATTTCAGTTTATAACCATTATATTCCGGCGGATTATGGCTTGCAGTAATGACTACGCCCAAATAGCTTTTCGTTCTGACCACACCCAATGAAACCATCGGTGTTGAGACAAAACTTTTGGCCAAATATACTTTGATTCCGTAAAGTCCCAGAACCTGAGCAGTAGTTTGTGCAAACATTTCACCGGCAAAACGGCAGTCATGACCGATTACTACAGAACTGCCGCCTTTTTCTTTAACAAAAAGCGCAGTTGCTACAGCAACACGTATTACATTATCAACGGTGTATTCTTTGGCAATAATAGCCCGCCAACCGTCAGTTCCAAATTTAATCTGAGCCATAATAAAATTAAAAGATGATCTGTTTCCAAATTTTAAGACTTGAAATAGTTCCAAAGTCCAAAAATACAAATTATTTCAATATATCCAAAATTGCGGCATAAACCTTAATCTTTAATCCTTACAGCACCCATTCCAACTGTATCTTCAATCACTTTTCCTCCTTGGCAGAGTTGAATAAGATCTGATTGAATAAAGCTTTTCACTTCTTTGACAATCGAATCGGGATAGAGCAAATGCAGATTTGGCCCGGCATCCAAACTAAAATAAATTGGAAGTCTGCTCTCCGTACGGAAATTTCGGACACGTTTTATGGCTTCAACAGAACCACCTTCCATCAGTATATATGAGGGATGCGAAGTCATCATGAGGGCGTGCAGCATAAGAGCCTCTTCTTCGGCAATGATACCAAATGTATCAAGATCTCCCTCTTTAAAAGCATGCATGAGTTTGCCCAAATTTTTATCGGCAAGTTCATAACGGAGGGGAGCAAATGGATTTCCTTCCATCAGTTCATGTCCGGCTGAACTCGACACTGATTTTTCATCATGACTGATGATAAGAATATCATCATGAAAAGTCTTGAAAACATCGTGAAGCTGACTGGCACATGGTGCAGCATATTCATCGGAACTGCCTGCTATATGATTCGTTTTGCCCCAGGAAGCTGCATAAGGATAAATGGATCTGCAGGCAGAACCTGAAGCTAATCTGGAAAAATAAGAAGCCCGTTGATAAAACATTTCTTCAGCAGGCAAGGAATATGCTACTTCCCTTTCCATCTGACAAAGACAGAGCGCCAATGCACTCATGCTAGAAGCAGAAGAGGCAATCCCGGCAGAATGCGGAAAAGAATTTTTTGAATGTATTGTCAAATGATATTCTCTTAGAAAAGGAAGCTCATCGGAAACTGAATTTAAAAATTTTAAAATGCGCTTTCCAAATGCTTCATTGGGAAGTCCCTCAAAGAAAAAATCCAGTGTTATCTCTGAATCATCATCTTTTTCAACATATTCTAAGCTTGTTTCGGAATAGGCATTGTTTAGTGTAAGGCTAATAGATGCGTTTCTAGGCAATTGCCGGCCATGTTTGCCCCAGTATTTTATAATTGCGAGATTTGATGGACTACGGAATGTAATTTTCATAATGCATTTACATTTAAGTATATATTTGTTTTCTGAAAGACCAATATTGCAGCCTGAATGTTATTTTCTAGTAAATTCTAAAGGCAGCAAAAGCTATTCATAAGTACTGAGCAATTATTCGTAAATTGTTACTTTTTCGCAAATCAGTTCCCTTGGCACCAAAGTTGGGAATAATCCAAGTCTAATACTGCCAGATTTTCCCCAATTCATACTTGCTGCTATACCGGGAGGTCCATTTAGTCCAAGACCGATAATAGACTGAATCATCATTTTTCCTGTTTCGGGCTTTTGATGTCTAATGGCTATTCGCACACCTACTTCATTCATCTGTTCAATAAAGTCTTTAGATGGCATTGGCGCTGCCTCTTCATGAATACCATTGATTCCCAAATAATTGAAACGTAATTCATCATATCTGAATGGCAGTATTGCCCAAATTTCTTTGGCCGCTTGAATAAATGCCAATGCTTTATCGTAGGCATAAGGCCAGGAAAAGAAAAACAATTGTTCGCTGATAAATCCTTCCATTTGCCCAATGCAGAGTTTCAACTGTTCAGGCCGGAGACGGCCTTTTGCGCCACTTACATGTACTTTATCGGGACCGATTTCTTCGACTTTTATGGACCTAAAGTCTACTATCACATCGGGAGTGATATAAGCTGCCGGATTATGTATTTCATAGACCAGCTGTTCCCTGATTGTATTTCGGCTAACCTTACCGCCACTGCCTTCTACTTTCGTAATAATAGCAGAACCATCTTCAGAAACATGTGCAATAGGGTAACCCAGGGTGCTGAAGGAATATGATCTTCCCTCCCACTCGCTATAAGAATTTCCGCCAGAGGCTTGCCCTCCGCATTCTATAATATGGCCAATCATAATTCCATTGGCCAATTTATCCAATTCTTTCTGACTGAGATCTCCTTCTAAGTTCCATAAAAATTCATAGGCCAGAATACCGAGTGCGAGACAAGGATCTGCAACACGTCCGGCCAAAATAATTTGTGCCCCTTGCTCTAATGCCTCTTTTATAGATTTTGCTCCGATATATACATTTGCATGGGTAGGCTCAAAGATCGATTCTTTGTAAGGTTGTCCGGTATCGAGATTAAGCAGTGGAAGTTCCGACTTTTTCAATACTTCCAAGCTATCCATCAGATCATCACCATCAATAGCTGCAATTTTCACCCCCTCAATACCCAGAGATTTAAGGATGGACATTACTTTTCTCGCAGCACTCTGCGGATTGAGACCGCCGGAATTTGTTACAATTTTAATACCATTGGCCAATGCCAAAGGGTATAGTTTTTCTGCAAAAAGTTCAATATCCCGCGCATAGCCCATTTCAACGTCTTTCAGCTTATCTTTCTGGAGAATGGACAATGTCAGCTCTGAAAGGGCATCATGCATCAGATAGTCAGCAGCTTCTGACAAAGCAACGCTTATTGCTCCGAGTGGACTGTCACCATAAAATCCCTGTACACCGGCAATTCGGATAGTTTTCATAAGAGATTCTACTTGTTACAGTTAAAACTTTTTTCAATTAAATCATAATCCGACTTTTGCTTATCGGCATCTGCAGCAACCTGTTGAAAAGCAATCATAACAGTTTTATCGCACTCTGGCAGATAAAAGCATTGGATTTTTCCAAGATATTTAACATCGAGTGATGAAAAAGTAAAAGTGGTTGATAAGGCATCAAATCCTGCAAATTTCTCTTCTTTAATTTCTGTAAATTCTATTTTACCATTCTGATATACCTTCTGGGACATATAATCCTGCTGACGAATCAGCATAACTGAATCCAAATGAAACTTACCCTTATTCCATTCAATAAATGCATCGGCACTTGCACCGTGCCCTTCTTTGCCAATGGCTATAAAGAAAAAGCTGGCGTCGCTGCTGTCTATCTCACCTATCTTCCAGTCTTCAGGAATTTTGAAACTAATATCTCCCCGTTTGAATGTGTCTTTGCAACATTCTTTACTGCATGAAAAAAAAAGGCAGACTGAAATAAATAAAATGAGTATTGTTGCAATTCGATTAAATTTCTTCATAGAATTAACTTTGTTAATATTTAGTCTGCAAAATACGTAAGCAAAATGAAAATTCTATGCTAATTTAGATTTAGCATGAAAAAAGCTGTCAATTTTAAACTTAGTAAGGTTACAGAACTGAAAAACAGCGATTTTCATAAGAGTCATTTTGATAGTGTGCTAAGGGAATAATAATCCAAAAATCCAGCAATGACTATGTCATAGAATTGAATTGCTTATTTAAAAAAAAACTAAAATTATGAGCCGTAGGAAGTGTTTCAGATTGGTGGATGCACAAGCACTCAAGCTCAATTTTATCTGACTTGCGACGCTTCAAAAGCGATATTTAAAAAGCGGTCTCCTTTGGAGTAGTTTATTTTGCCAATTGCTTGGCATTTATGAATTTATATTATTTATCAAAGAATTACGGAATTAGTTAAAGAAATAGAGTTCCCTCCAATGGCCCCATTCAGAATCCCAGCTTATTCTTTTATTTTTTTCATCCAACAAAAAAGTATGGGGTTGATTTATAACTGTAAAGTGAAACAACAAAGTGCCATCATCCAATTTTTCAACATATTCAATTGGAAACTCATCGTTTGTCTTTTTCAAATTATCATAAATTGTCACCAAGGCTTCATCGTACATGGGATCTGAAAGATGAATATCAATCGTAATTTTGATATTTGCTGATTTTACAGGTTTGCATTCATATTCTTCCATGTAGTTGTAGTACAAATCCTGTTTTTCGTTACAAGTTTGAGTTTTGGAAACAACATAACTCTTTAGCGACTTTTCTATTGGATGTGTTTCTTCGTAATGCTCAGTAATGGGTTCTTCATAAGGCTCTTCCTCATACTCAGAAAAGTCATTTTCTTCTTCCTCTTGTTCTATCATTAAGCAACGTACAGATAGCGCCATATTTTTATTGGTTCCAAATTGATGGCTTGCATAGTTACCTGCACTTTTTCCCAATTCTCTGGCAAATGCAAAATTTTGATCTTGTGGACTTAAACTCCAAAAGTATGCCCCTATTCCCAAGTTTCGAAATGTACCTACATGATCTCTTAATCCGCCAGGCAAACCATTAAAGCCAGTTTCGTTTGTAATCATTTCGGAGGCATTCCAAATACTTTTACTCATTAGCCTCTGCTTAAATGCATCCCCAAGGTAGCCGGATAATACTAACCATTCTTCATTGCTTGGCAATTTCCAGCCCGATGGACAAACATTGCATGCTGTTGCCCAATCGTAGAGATAGCCATAAGTTATTAAATTTCCATTTTCATTGTTGTAAATATAACTTTTGCCATTTGCAGTATTAAATTTTAAATTTTCGGCAAACCAGGTTTGATTTCCAATTTTTACTGTTTTGTAAATCTTTCCATCACGTGGGTCTTTGAATTGGGAACCTTGGGCAAAAAGATTTGTAAAATGTGCCAAGATAAATAGCATAAAGTATAGAACTGATTTTTTCATTTTATCTTAATTTAATGTGATTTTGGTAACAACAAAGTAAAAATTACAATTGAATGGTTTTCATTTTAAATGCGGGCATAGTTTTTTTTCAATGGCCGCAATATTAAACTGCATAAATGTAGATATCTTTTCCAATTGAATTGAAGTTTAATTGGCATTTTTGTTATTTTTTTAAGGTTCTACAGTTATTTTAATGGGATTCTTTTTTTGTATTGCTAACTTTAAAAAAATATGAGCCGTAGGAAGCGTGTGTAAAAAACAAAAAAAGAGAGCCGCAGCCCTCTGTATATTAGATAATTAAATATTTAATAAATAGCAAAAACTCGAAAACCTCAGCTTATGAGCACTCTTTAAATTCGATTCTGAGAGCAGATTTTTTAAATTATTTTGCAGGTATTGAGTGTTATTTAAACATATGTAGACGGGGCACAAACAAGACCCTTGAATAAACTCTTTCCATTTTGACATCGTTAGAAAGCATCTTTCTCGTCATTTGTGACGAGAG
>CAINVS010000463.1 GCA_903854205.1 uncultured Bacteroidota bacterium
CATAATCGCGAAGTACAGCCTTTGTTTCATCAATATTTTTACCAAGCTGATGGAATAACCCTTCTACAATCTACACAATTTTTTTACCGCCCGGGTGAAAAATCAGGTGATCCAAATCATCGATAGTCAGGCCATTTTTCTCCAAAAAAGGAAAAAGTACTTCCGGAAAATGTGCTTCAATTTTATCAGGCACCGATTTATCCAAAACCATTTTCAACCCTGTATTACAGACATTGAACCCCATCATGTCAATTTCATCGTAAAAATGATACATTTCTCCGGCAATAATTGCAGGTTTCAATTCATCGGAAGGGCCTAAAATAGCACAAACTGCACCATCACCAAAAATAGCTGCACTGACCATATTGGCCATATCCCAATCCTGATGCTGAAAAGTACTTGTTGGTGACTCAAAAGCAATGATGGCCGCTCTTTTGTCGGGATTAGCTTTCAATATATTATAGGCATAAATCAATGCAGAAGTTCCACCTGCGCAACCCATTTCGGTTATTGGCATCCGCACAACATCCTGTCTCATTCTCAGCAGATTGATCAAATAGGCATCAATTGAGGGGATCATAATGCCTGTACAGCTTACCGTGATAATATAATCAATATCAGTTGGCTGAAGATTTGCCTTTTCCAAAGCTCCTTTCAAGGCCTTGTGTGTAAGATCAATAAAGGCCTGTATGAAAAAATTATTCTTTTCCTCAAAACTCGTTTCTTTGAAGACTTCATCAATATCCATAATAGAATATCGGCGGTCTACCTGTGCATATTTAAATAATCGGCGTACTTTTTCACGAAAACGTTCGTCAGGATGTCGGCTAAGCCAGGCCTCTACGTGAGGCATTGATTCATCAGTTTCACGAGTATAAGGCGGCAGGGCAATATTTGTGGATAGGACTTTCACAATTTTATGGGTGGTTTGATTACTGTAATTTTAAAAAGTGGTTTTATTTCAATGCTAGGACTTCATAACGAAAAGCCCATTTCCAAGTTATTTTAGGTTTATTTAAAGCTGCATCACTAAACAATTTAACAAATTCGCTTTTGGTAAACGATCTTCTGATAGAGAGTTTTCCATCAAAACAGATCATTTTGCTTGCACCCAATATGCGTGTAACAATGTCAAAAAGTAAATATGCCAATTTTGATCGTTCAAGATCATTGATTACAATACCTATTGCAGCAGAATTGTTCATTACTTTCAGCATCTTAACTATGTAATCGTCAGTAAAATGGTGCAAAAAAAGGCTGCATAGGGCAATATCGTATTCAAGAGCAGTAAATTCTTCTGAAAAAACATTGAGTTGCCGAAAGCTTATCTCAGGATAATCACTGCAATATTTTTTGGCATATTCAACAGTAAAAGCGTTGGCATCCAATCCTATCAATTCTGTTTTAATTCCTTTTTTTCTTGCCCAATCGGCAATAAGTTTTAAAATCTCACCGCCACCGCATCCGATATCAACTATTTTTAATGTTTTTGGGTTATCACCCTGTAATTTCAGTAAACTTTTAATTCCCTGAAGTGCAACTGAAGATCCGCCCAGCCATCGGTTAACCCTGGCGAGCTGTTTAAGTGTGGAGGCCAATTCAACACCTTCCATCTCCAGATCGTCCATGATTTCTGATTCGTTGGACCGTTGTTTATAATGAAACATTTATATTTTGGTAAAATGATGAACAATATTTAGATCTTTTTACCGTGTGTAAACTTGATTACTGACTTGGCCATAAAAGGAAATATTTTCAAACTGCGCACAGCTGTACCCGATACAAATGGGGTTCCAAAAAAGTTTTGTAAAAAACCACCTGCTTTGATTCGGTTAGAGAAATGACTTTTCCAGATTTTTGTGTAATTCTTTTCTAATGTAATTCTGTCTATTTCTGTTTTAAAATATCTTAAAACTTGTTCTGACAAAAGTTTTGCTCCATGAATAGCCATTGCCATACCATTGCCGCAAAGCGGATAAATCAACCCTGCTGCGTCGCCCACCATTAAAACATGCTGATCAGTCAGATTTTTTTCATGAAAATAAATTTGACTGATACTCAGCGGAGCTTTAAAAACAGGTTCCCAATTATGAAAAACAGTTTGCAGGTGCGGGTTCTGAGAAAGCAGCTCCAACTCCATTTTGCGAATATCTTTGTATTTCTTAAGATTGGACTCAGAACTGAGATAACAGACATTTATATGGCCCGTTTCTACCATAGAAAGTCCGCAATAGCCTCCTTTGAAATTGTGCAAGGCCACCAAATCCTCCGGAAAATCACCTTTATAATGGCATTTTACTGCAATAAAAGGGCTGCGTTTTTCAAAAAAACTGCGTTTCAGATTTTTATCAATAACTGATCTTTTACCTTGTGCTCCGATAATTAGTTTGGCATTGAAAACTTTATCCTTTTGCGTAAAAATTCTAAATAAGTCGCTATTTCCTACTTTTTCAATATGTTCTGCCGAATCGTTCAATTGAAAATTTACAGATTGAGAAATGGCAATATGATAAAGTGCTTCATCTAAAGCAAAACGGCTGATACCAAAACCGCCCAAGGGCAATTCCGTCGAAAGCTTGATACCGGAAACGGCACTGAGTTCAAATCGGTTTATGTTTTTGGCACCGAAAATAAAAGGGTCAAAACCCAAACTTTTCAGGTATTCGAACACTTCGTTGGAAACATACTCTCCGCAAACCTTATGCTGAGGGTAATCCTTCTTTTCGATAAGAAGAACAGAAAGGCCAGCTCTGCTTAATTCAATTGCAGATATCAATCCTGAAAGTCCGCCCCCGATGATAATAACATCATAAATCATTGAACTGCATTTTACATATCATCATCTTCTTCATGAACATAAAGTTCCCATATAAAATCTGATTTCCAGCTGTTATCACCTTTCAGGTAAGCCAAAAATATTTTTAGAATAGTCTCCAAAGGAATGTTACAATCTGTTGCAACATAGTGCTGATTTAGGCTCCCATCCTGATATTCCAAGATAAAACCTTCTCCTTCCAAATGACTGACTGCCGATTGCACATAGGTCATGTCATTTTTGGAAAGGATGACAAAATCGTCAATATCATCTTCTCCGTAACCCTTAAAACCGTCAATAATATCCTGTTCTGTAGGATTTGGAATCATTTGCAAATCTGATCTTTCAAATTTCATATTCGTTATTTTGTTTAATTATACGTACACGCTATTTGCTATAGATTTGACAACTTTTATAAAGTTGTCAAATCTGTGCAAATGCAGGCATGCGCAAGCGTTATGGTTTACACATCTGCCCTATGAACAAAATTGATCCGGTTGAATTATCTCTGATAAGATAAATGAAGGGGTGATTTGCATGGAATACTACTTTGTCTTCCGGATCCATTGGCGCTGAAGTTGCCTTAGTTTCTACAGCAGTAGACGCAGCGGCCTTTGTTCCTTTTTCGCTGACTTCTATTACTGCTTCATGAATAATCGCAGAAATCTGAAGATGAACAGTAGGACTGATTCTAGAAAAATCTGCATTGGAGAAAGGCACTGTCATGCCCAAATCTTTGAAAAAAGATACGAGATCTGATTTCGAAGTCTGTTTCCACTTAGGCAGTTTCAGGTCAAGTATACCACCGAACGAGGAAAGGCTGTCCAACATTTTTTGGAGTTCCTCACTGCTGAGTTCTTTAAGCAATGTATTTAGACTTTTGAAATTACCGCTACTGTCAGTTTGAGGCAACAAAATTACCATCGATCCTTTGTTTTCATGATATGGCAACTCCAATACCTGAAATTTTTCATTTTGAAAATAAGTGAATCTGAAATCACTATCATTTTTGTCCCAAGTTTTATTCATAAAATCAACTTCAGTTGATTTTTCCGAACTTTCTTTGAAAGATGCTTTTACTGTTTGACTTTTTTCAAAAGGCATTGCCCAGCCACCATAGAAATACACTGCATTGACCAAAACCAACTGTGCTCCGTCCAATGATGAGGGTTTTAACAAATCGGGAATCATTTTCTGTGTTTTTTCCGAAACCCAGCTGTTGATTATTTTTGCAGCTTCCTCTGTTTTTGAAAAATCAATATTTTGAACAGCAGCGCCATAAGCATTTTTGTTTAGCCCGGCAAACTGCGAATAAAGTTCAACGTCCTTATTGGTAAACAATCTGTTGGCTAAATTAATGGTAAATTCCTTAATTTTGGCGTCTTTCTGCAATTTTGCATTCAAACTGCCGTAAGCCTTATGAAAATTCTCCGTGTTTGCCGGCCAATGCATGGTTTTGCTCATTTCTGACTCCGTATCGGCTGAGGCACCGGCAAAAGTCATTGCCAATACTGAGGAAATACTGAATGGTGAAATAAACAGATTGTCGGCCCCGGCCATTTTCTTAAAAATATCCAATGCAAATGCATTATTAGCCTTCACCAATTCTTTCAATTCGAAGTCATCCCCTGTTTTCAACTTTTTATCTTCGGGTGTAGCCGATTCTTTGGCACTTTGTTCCGTTTTACAAGATAAAACTATGAAAATCAATAAAATAAAAGTTAATATTTTTGTACTCATGGGTTTTGATTAAATTTTATTCACGATTTACCACTTAATACATCGCAATCTTATTCAAAAATAGACTAAAAGCATCAAATATTCCATTCTTTAGCGTTTTATGAAGTTAAAAACTTTTTAGACTTGAAGCTTTCATCAGTTTTGACTATCTTTGCGGCGATTCAGCTTTGAAGTAAAACCTAAACAACAGATACAATCATGAAAATCGGAATCATCAGAGAAGGTAAAACTCCCCCCGACGCACGTGTTCCGCTTACTCCTTCACAATGCGTTCAAATACAGAAAACATTGTTCGGTGATGAACTTAAATATCCTGGCTTAAGTTTTGCCATACAACCCTCTCCTATCCGTTGTTTCAGCAATTCGGAATATACCGATGCAGGACTGAAAGTACAGGAAGACCTTTCAGACTGTGACATCCTTATCGGAGTTAAGGAAGTTCCTGAAAGTCTGTTAATTGATAACAAAACCTATTTGTTTTTCTCTCATACTATCAAGGAACAGCCGCATAATCAAAAACTGTTGAAGGCCATTTTGGATAAAAATATCAAACTGGTAGATTACGAAACTTTGACAGACCGCGCTGGACAGCGGGTGATTGCTTTCGGGAGATTTGCAGGAATAGCCGGTGCGCACAATGGTCTAATGACTTACGGCAGACGTACAGGCGCTTTCAACCTTCCCCAGATGATTGATTTCAAAGATTTTGCCGAAGCAAAGGCCTATTACAAAACCTTAAAATTTCCTGCCTTCAAGATTGTGCTTACCGGTAGCGGCCGGGTTTCAAACGGAGCTGCTGAGGTACTGAATGCAGCCGGAATTTCAAGGGTAAGTCCCAAAGATTTCCGCTCAAAAACCTATCAGCAGGCGATTTACACTCAACTCGATTGTGACCACTATGCGGCTCATAATGAAAACAAGGGCTTTGATATGAACGAATTTATAGATCATCCCGATCATTTTCATTCCATTTTCAAACCTTATACGGAAGCTGCAGACATCATGATAAACGGTATTTATTGGGATAATCGGGCGCCAAAATTTTTCTCAATTGAGGAAATGCGCAGTCCTTTATTTAAGATAAAGGTGATTGCCGATATAACTTGTGATATTGCTCCGCAAGCTTCGATTCCTTCTACTTTATTTGCCTCAACTATAAGTGAACCTGTTTTTGGTTTCGATCCAATTTCGGGTACTGCAGTCAACCCGTACCAGCAAAATACTATTGATGTAATGAGCATTGATAATCTTCCGAATGAAATGCCCCGCGATGCCTCAACTGCCTTCGGCGAACAATTTATTGTCAATGTTTTGGATGAATTGCTGGGCCTTAGTTATACAGGTATGATTGAAAGGGCTACAATTGCGGAAAAAGGACAATTGGGGAAAAACTATCAATACCTAAAGAAATACGCTGAAGCAATTCCGGCTTAATCGATAAAATAACTCTAAGAAAATGGACAGAATAGGGGCGTTTTGGCAATGGTTCACTGAGAATCAAGATCGTTTTATGGTCATGCAGGCAGAAGGTAATGAAAGCCTTTTTTCAGAACTTTCAGATGAATTGAGAAAATTGGACGAACATCTGACTTTCGAATTTAGCAATATTCAGGACAACGGCAAAAGAGAATTTATTCTGTCTGCCAACGGTATCAGTAAATCTTTTCCAATTGTTTTTCAATTGCACGAAGCTGCTCCCGAACTTCAAAATTGGGACATCATTGCATTAAAACCCCGAATAGATCACCCGGAAGATATACAATTAAACCTGAGCGGTAAAATATTCGGCATTGAAGACATTTATTTTGAGTGGTTTATAGAAGATGATTGTATCTCAGTAATCCTTTATATGAGAGCCGATTATCCTGAAAATGTATTGGCACAAATCGGATTTATCTTTTTGGACCTACTCCTTGGAGAATACGATGTCGCTACAAAATTGGGGCATATAGACTTTAGAACTCTTGAAGAAAGCCGTGTTGACAGCCTTTTTGAGCTCATTGACCTGAGAGAGATTATGGATAGGGAATTTCCGGAATAAACTTATCAAGTTTGAAAAAATAAAAGCCCGAAACTTTAAAAAGTCTCGGGCTTTTATTTTTTAACAACGATATGAGTTTAAAAATACTTTATTTCTTCAAACCAATATTAAAACCCAATCCAAAAGTAATTCTCCATTCGCCCAAAGGAACTGAAGCAGGAGCGCCTCCACCCGAAAACTTACCAAATAC
>CAINVS010000464.1 GCA_903854205.1 uncultured Bacteroidota bacterium
ATTGAAACCTGGGAAATAATTAAGAAGAAAGCAGCTGTCAATGAGGAATATTTTCTTTCAAATAAGATATATGATGATAAAGTTACTTTTGATCTTGTTCATGCTGCTTCCGATTTCCTAACCGTAGATGCCGATACAATACTCAGACTATTTGGTAAATATTGGGTACTCAAAATTGCCGTTGAAAAGTACGGAAAGCTAATGGATTTTGCAGGGTCCAATATTCATGAATTTATGAAACAGCTGCCAAATTTTCACAGTAGAGTGATGTTGCTCTATCCGGAAATAACCCCGCCTGAATTTATTATCAACAAAATTGATGATAATAGCTACCAAATGCATTATTACTCGATCAGAATAGGCTTAGGCAGTTTTATGATCGGCCTTATTGATGGTATTTCAGACTATTATAATACTCCCTGTTCAGTAGAAGTTATCGATAGCGAGATTACAGATATTTCTCATATAGTGTATAGGATTACCGTAAAATGATAGACAATCTCTCTCCTGAACCTGAAATCCTTGAACAGCTTTTTCCTTTTTTCTTTGCCTTAGATATTGATCTGAACTTTGTTAAAAAAGGTAAAAGTCTAATGAAGCTGATACCGGAGAAAACCGACTTTGTGCAAGCCTTTTCTTTTATCAGACCCCAGCTTGGCATTAAATACACTTTAGAATCTATTGTGAAATTTCAGGAACGGGTATTTGTTTTAAAAGTTTTAGGTTTAACAAAGCAGGTAAGTATCAAAGGTCAGTTTATTTATGATAATGGTTTGCTTTTCTTCTTTGGTACCCCATGGATTAAATCCGAAGAGGATTTTGAAAATACAGGACTTGAATTTAATGATTTTTCTTTATCGGACTGGACTGCTGATTTTCTGCAGCTCAACAAATTGCTCGAACTCGAACTTGAGGACAAGCTAATTTTGAAAACAGAATACGAAAAACAAAAAAGTTTTTACGAACACCTTTTCGATTATCTCCCATTGGATGTTGCGGTTTTGAATGATGAACTCAAATACGTCTACATAAACATAAAGGCTGTAAAAGATGAGGAAACAAGAAAATGGCTTTATGGTAAAACATTTTTAGATTATACCATTCTGAGGAATCTCGATTTGGCTGAAGCGATGGAAAAGGAAAGTCAATTTCGTAAGGTCTTGGAAGATGGCCGCACTTATATTTATGAAGATGTTTACCATAAGGATACTGAACATGAAAAAATTATGTTCCGTCGTATGGTTCCTTTTAAATCGGCTGATGATAAAAATTTTATTTTAGCATCGGGCATGGATATAACCGATCTTAAGAAATCGGCAAATGAAATTCTTCTAAAAAACGAAGAACTGAAAAATATAAATTTCGAGCTTGATAGTCTCATTTATTCTGTTACGCATGACCTTAGGTCACCTTTGAATGCTATTACCGGTCTGATAGAAATACTCGAACAGGAAAACCAAAATCTTGAAGGTTCAACTTTGAATTATATTTTTCTAATTAAAACCGCTATTGAAAAACTTGATAATGCCATAAATGAAATCCTTGATTTTACCAAAAATTCAAGGAGCGAAGTTACAATAACGGAGATTGAACTTAAAGAATTAATTCAAACTTGTTTTGACAATATCAGGCACGAAAACAAAAACAAAATTAAGCTTAGAATAGAAATTTTTGGTAAAAATCAAATTTATTCAGATATTAGCCGTTTGAGAATAATTTTGAATGCATTATTGTCAAATGCAGTGATTTATAGTCGTTTTGAACTCGAAGAGCCGTTCATAGGTATCTCGGCCATTACAGACGAAAAGAATCTAATTATTAACATAGAAGACAATGGCGAAGGTATCGCCGAAGAGCATAAAAATAAAGTATTTGATATTTTTTACAGGGCATCAAGAAAATCTACAGGTTCGGGGCAGGGGCTTTTTATCTGCCGCGAAATTGTAAAAAAACTCAATGGAGAAATTTCTTTTAAATCAACCCCGGCAGTTGGAACTATTTTTACAGTAAAATTACCTAATATAATACAATAAGCGAATATGAAGAAATTTATTCTGATAGATGATGATCCGATTTTTATTTTTTTAAATAAAAAAGTATTGGAAACCTGTTCCTGTAAGGAAAATGTCATAGACTTTACATCAGCTGTCGATGCCCTTGAGCACATTCAAAAAGAATTGGATGATGATGAAGAGACGATAATTCTGCTCGATATAAGAATGCCAATAATGGATGGATTTACTTTTATTGAGGAATTGAAAAAAATTGCCGGCCCAAAAATCAGTAAGTTTTTAATTTATCTGTTATCATCTTCAATCTATCAGGCCGATATTGACAAGTCAAAACAGTATCCCGAAGTAGTTGATTTTCTGAATAAACCGCTTAACTCAGAAAAGATGGAAGCTGTTTGCAGGGAATTGGACAATTGATAACATAAGCTCCCGTTATTGGATTCCGGAATAAGGAAGGATAGTATACAAATTTAAAAATATGTTTGAAAAACTTTTCCCTTTCCATTTTGTACTCAACAGATTTTTGCAGCTTGTCCAAAAAGGGAGAAGTTTATCTAAATTGATTGATGATAAGCAAGGTAACTTTGAAAATATTTTTACTTTCAAAAGACCCTTTCTTTCAATAGATTATAATTTCGATTCTATAATCAATTGCATTGGGCAGATTTTCATACTCGAAGTTATTGATACAAAAATCTTTTTGAAGGGTGAATTTGTATATTCTGAAACACAGGATTTACTTTTTTTTTGCGGTACACCATGGTTGGGTTATGAAAATATTTTAAAGTCTGATTTCAATATTGGTGATTTTGCAATTCATTCCAATATAATTGAATACAGTAATTTTCTAAATAATGCGGTTTCTGAATTTGAAAGTAAATTGGAAATTAGCGAGGCCTTTGAGAAACAACGACAGTTTTTTGAAAAACTTTTCGATGAAATCCCTGTGGATATGGCCATTATCGATATGGAGAGAAAATTCAGATACCTAAACAAAACAGCAGTTAAGGATCCTGAATTGAGAAATTGGCTTATCGGTCGAACTAACTTTGATTATTTTATTAGAAAAAATCTGGATCTCGAGTTAGGCAGACAAAGAGAGGAATTTATTCAAAAAGCAATTGAATCGGGTGAAAGTATCAGATTTGAAGATGTGCATAATAAGAATACAGAAAAAGAAACCGTTATGCTTCGGTCCCTTTCTCCATTTACCGCTTACGACGGCCAAAAATATATGTTGGCTTACGGTATGGATCTGAGCATATTTAAGCGCACAGTTTTTCAGAATGAACAAAAAAATCTGGAGCTTGAAAATTTAAATAATATCCTGAATAGTATCATTTATGCTGTAACGCATGATTTTAGGGCTCCGATTCTTGCCGTAAAGGCACTCGCTTATCTGGTAAAGTCAGGTCTAGAAATAAATGAAAGAAATGATCTTTTATTCAATCTCATCAAAACTTCAATCACCAAACTAGATGAACAGATAATTGACATTCATAATTATCTTCAGAATTCGAAACTTGAAATAGGTTTTACAGAAGTAAACATCTCAGAAATTGCTGAAAATGCCTTTGAAATGGTGCGTTATTCCGTTCCCTACCCTATAGTATTCAAGGTCGAAATGCATCAGAAAACCCCATTTATTACTGATTTTCACAGGATAAAAATTGTTATCAATAATTTGATTTCCAACGCTGTAAAATACAGTAGAAAAACTACAAACGCTTTTGTTAATATCAAGGTAGTCATTGACGATGAAAACTGCCATTTTACTGTTAGTGACAATGGTGATGGAATATCCGAAATGTATGTAGATAAAGTTTTTGATATTTATTTTAGGGCTTCGAATAAAACAGGGGGTACAGGCTTGGGCTTGTTCATTTGTGCGGAAATAATTAAAAAGTTGGGCGGTAAAATTGAGGTTAAATCTGTTCTCGGTGAAGGATCCAGCTTTAGCGTAACTGTGCCAAACAATAAAAGTTCTTAGGTTTTAACCCAGATCCGTCATTAGAAATTCTATTCGCTTCGCGGAGCCTTCGGGTTCCAAGCATAAATTGCTGTGAAACTAAGCACTTACTCGTTTTTTGGGTTTTGAAATAGGAGTAACTATTTCGCCTTGCGGTCCTTCGGTTCTTCCCCCCAAAAAACTCCGTGAGCACTTATTTTCCTTGCCCTTTATGCTTTCATTACGAACTCTAATGACGGATCTGGGTTTAAATAAGTTGTAATCGGATTTTTTGTAATTGTATCAATCTTTGGAATTCTATCTTCCTCATGATTTTCAGTTATGAAAATTTTCAACTTAGTCATATATTTGCAACCTCAAAATCAAAACTGTTTTGTAATTCTGCTGTTGCCTTATTGAGGCCAACCTTTATTTTTTATTTATCAGAAGCCATATGACAAAATCTGCTGACTCGGCACGTATCGAGCGAACAATTGAGCAACTGCAAGATGCAATTAACCAAAGAATATTAGTGATTGACGGAGCTATGGGTACCATGCTTCAACGTTACAAACTCGGTGAAAAAGAATATCGTGGAACAAGATTTGCTGATTTTCATCGAGACCTCAAAGGGAATAATGACCTGCTCTGTATTACTCAGCCACAATACGTAGAAGAGGTTCATAAAATGTATCTGGAAGCCGGCGCCGACATCATCGAAACAAACTCCTTCAATGCTACAACAATCTCGCAGGAAGATTATGATATGGCATTTTTGGTATATGAGCTGAATTTTGCAGCAGCTCAGTGTGCCCGCAAAGCTGCCGATCATTACAACAGTTTAAATCCCCTCAAACCGCGTTTTGTTGCAGGCGCAATAGGCCCTACAAATAAAACCACCTCTCTTTCACCGGATGTCAACAATCCCGGATACCGTGCCATCCTTTTTGATGAACTGGCAGAGGCATATTATGAACAGACCAAAGCCCTGGCAGAGGGTGGTGTAGATATGTTTCTGATCGAAACTGTTTTTGATACACTCAACTGCAAAGCAGCTCTTTTTGCTGTTGACAAATACTGCGAAGAAGTCGGAAAACAATATCCGATCATGGTTTCAGGCACTATAACTGATGCCAGCGGCCGCACACTTTCCGGGCAAACCGTAGAGGCTTTCTGGATTTCTATCAGCCATGCAAAATTATTTAGTGTAGGATTGAACTGTGCTCTGGGAGCTGCCGAAATGCGCCCATATATTGAAGCACTTTCCAATATTGCCGATTGCTATATTTCGGCTTATCCAAATGCCGGTCTGCCCAATGAAATGGGTGAATACGATCAGACTGCCAATGAAATGGGCGTTTTGATCAAGGATTTCGCTCAAAGCGGATTCGTAAATATCATTGGAGGTTGCTGCGGTACCTCCCCCGATCACATCCGCCGTATGGCAGAAGTAGTGCAGGGTCTGCCGGTCCGAAAACGTAAAGAACGTCATACTTACTCGATGTTCAGCGGTTTGGAACCATTAATAGTTCGTGAAAATTTCAACTTTATCAATGTCGGTGAACGTACAAATGTCACCGGTTCCAAAATGTTTGCACGACTTATTAAAAACGGCAATTATGAGGAAGCTCTTGCCGTTGCACGTCAGCAGGTGGAAGGCGGAGCACAGATCATCGACGTAAATATGGACGAAGGGATGTTGGATTCGGTAGCGGCAATGACGTTGTTCCTAAATCTCATCGCTTCAGAACCCGATATTTCAAAACTTCCTATTATGATTGACTCCTCTAAATGGACCGTCATCGAAGCAGGATTGAAATGTGTTCAGGGTAAGGCTATTGTGAATTCCATTTCGATGAAGGAAGGTGAGGCTGAATTTATCCGACAGGCCAAATTAGTTCGCCGTTACGGTGCAGCTACTGTTGTTATGGCATTCGATGAAGAAGGACAGGCCGATACGATAGAACGTAAGGTGAGCATTTGCAAAAGAGCCTATAAAATATTGACAGAACAGGTGGGCTTCCCGCCACAGGACATCATCTTCGACCCTAATATTTTTGCCATCGGCACCGGGATTGAAGAACATAATGATTACGGAGTCAACTTTATAGAAGCTACCCGTCAGATTAAAGAGGCAATGCCTCTGGTGAAAATCAGCGGTGGAGTCAGCAACCTTTCTTTCTCTTTCCGTGGTAATGATGTCATTCGCGAAGCGATGCACGCTGTATTCCTTTTCCATGCCATCAAGGCCGGAATGGATATGGGAATTGTTAATGCAGGGATGATTGAAGTGTATGAAAACATTCCAAAAGATTTATTGGAACTCTGCGAAGATCTGATCTTTAACCGCCGTACCGATGCTACTGAGCGTTTAACAGAATATGCTGAGCGGGTAAAAGGGGATGCCGGTAAAAAACGCGAAGTGGATCTTACTTGGCGCGAATGCAGCGTGGAACAGCGTCTTTCTCATGCATTGGTAAAAGGCATTGTAGAATTTATAGTTGAAGATACAGAAGAGGCCCGTCAGAATTATCCCCGTCCACTCGAGGTCATCGAAGGACCGCTCATGGCAGGTATGAATATTGTAGGCGACCTTTTTGGTGCAGGTAAAATGTTTTTGCCGCAGGTGGTAAAATCGGCCCGTGTTATGAAACAGGCTGTAGCTCATTTGTTACCCTTCATCGAAGCTGAGAAATTGAAAAGCGGAAATGTTTCTTCCAGCTCAAAGGGTAAAATCCTAATGGCAACTGTAAAAGGTGATGTTCATGATATTGGTAAAAATATAGTCGGTGTTGTATTGGCCTGCAATAATTTTGAAATTATCGACTTGGGGGTCATGGTATCCTGCGATAAAATTCTGAAAGCAGCTATTGAACACAATGTTGATATTATTGGGCTCAGCGGCCTCATTACGCCATCTTTGGACGAAATGGTCTATGTGGCCAAAGAAATGCAGCGCCTCGGCTTCAAAATGCCTTTGATGATTGGCGGTGCCACAACATCCAAAACACATACGGCGGTGAAGGTCTCTCCGCAGTATGAAGGAACTGCCGTGCATGTACTCGATGCTTCAAGAGCAGTTTCAGTGGCAAGTTCCCTCCTCAGCCAACATGAAGATGAGCGAAATGCCTATCTGAAAGCAATTGCCGATGATCAGGAACTCATACGTGAACAACGTGCAAAACGTACCTCTGCAAAAAAATACCTGACTTATTCACATTCGCGTAAAAATAAAATCCGTCTCGATTGGGAAAACTACTCAGCGCCAAAACCATCTTTCCTTGGTGTAAAAACTATTGAAGATATGGATTTGGGCATCTTGAGACCTTATATCGACTGGACACCATTCTTTCAAAGTTGGCAGCTTGCAGGTAAATTCCCTGCAATCCTTACAGATGAGGTAGTAGGAGAGACCGCATCAAACCTTTACCGCGATGCACAGGAAATGTTGGATAAATTGATTGCCGAAAAATGGTTCAGCGCTTCGGCTGTGCTTGGATTTTTCCCGGCCAACTCTTTGCATGACGATGATTTGGAAATCTATGCCGATGAAAGTCGCAAAGAGACAATTGCAATGCTGCATCACCTGCGTCAACAACGCGAAAAAGCCGAAGGGCAGGCCAATAATTCACTGGCCGATTTTATTGCACCCAAAGATAGCGGAAAAGCAGACTATATTGGTGGTTTCGCCGTTACAGCCGGACTTGGAATCGAGCCGCAGGTGAAAAAATTTGAAGAATCCAACGACGATTATAGTGCCATTTTATTGAAAGCACTTGCCGACCGTTTTGCCGAGGCTTTTGCCGAATATCTGCACGAGCAGGTCCGCAAAAACTATTGGGGCTATGCAGCCAATGAAACTTGGAATAACGAAGAGCTCATCGATGAAAAATATCAGGGTATTCGACCCGCACCGGGCTATCCTGCCTGTCCCGATCATACTGAAAAACGCACGCTTTTCCAATTGCTCGATGTTGAAAAACGTGCAGGAATAAGCCTTACTGAAAGTTGCGCCATGTATCCTGCCGCATCTGTAAGTGGTTGGTATTTTTCACATCCCGAATCGAAATATTTCGGTCTGGGCAATATCGAAAAAGATCAGGTAGAATCCTACGCCGCACGCAAAGGCATGAGCGTTGACGAAGCCGAAAAATGGTTAATGCCGGTGTTGAATTATGATATATAGTGAAGATGAAAGGGTGAAAGATTTGATAAAGTTTTAAAGAAACATTCTAAGAGCCATCGGCAACAGCCTTTGGCTCTTTTTTGTGTGCCGTGCATGTCAATCAACTAGGTGGTGCAAGTCCACTGTGGGGGTATGTAATCGCCAACCACTAGCCAAAAGCAAGGGTGTCCATTGCGAGGTGGAATCTGAAGGAAG